>CAZCWE010000075.1:0-12922 GCA_964502285.1 uncultured Spirulina sp.
GCCTCGCCACCCAATACAACCTCCACACCGCCGAGAAACCCGAAAGCCAAGACCTTTGTTTGATCGAAGCCCACGGCTCCATGCAAACCTTCTTGGATCAATACATCGGCCACAGCGAGGGCGACATCGTCACCCCCGACGGCAACGTGTTAGGCAAACACACCGGCATCCATCACTACACCATCGGCCAACGCAAGGGCCTCGGCATCGCCGCCCCCCATCCCCTCTACGTGATGAAACTCGATCCGGTGCGGAATCAGGTGGTCGTCGGCAGTCGCGACGAAGCCACGCGGCCAAGCTGCACCGTGAACCGGGTTAACTGGGTGTCGATCGCACCTCCGACCGCGCCGATTCGCTGCCTCGGTCGGGTGCGCTATCGGTCGCCTGCGGTTCCAGTGACGGCGATTCCCCTGGGGGGCGATCGCCTCAAACTCGCCTTTGACGAGCCGCAATTCAGCATCACCCCCGGCCAAGCCGCCGTGTTATATGACGATGACCTTGTTTTGGGGGGCGGCATTATTGAGCGGTTTGTCGAAACCGATGACGGGGCGGCTGAGTGAGAGCGATCGCGCCCCCCATGCCCGCAAAAATGAGGAATAACATTACAAAATATTAACGATTCACAACGAACGTCAACACAATGCCTCAAAATAAATCCGGTAAGGCTGCTGCTGAACCAATTCACAGCATCCAAACCAAATATATCAAGCCAGTCTTAATCGAACCTGGTTAATTTTTTTTGTTGGAGGAATCCAAAAAATGAGTATTGTCACGAAATCCATCGTGAATGCTGATGCAGAAGCTCGCTACCTCAGCCCCGGTGAGTTAGACCGCATCAAAGCATTCGTCACCAGTGGTGAAGCCCGTCTGCGCATTGCTCAGACCCTCTCCGAATCTCGCGAACGCATCGTCAAAGAAGCAGGCGACCAACTGTTCCAACAACGCCCTGACGTAGTTTCCCCCGGTGGAAATGCCTACGGCGAAGAAATGACCGCCACCTGCCTGCGGGACTTGGACTACTATCTCCGCCTCGTGACCTACGGAATCGTTGCTGGCGACACCACCCCGATCGAAGAAATCGGTTTGGTTGGAGCCCTTGAAATGTACAAATCCTTAGGCACTCCCGTTGCAGCCGTTGCCTTGGGCATCACCAAGATGAAAGACGTTGCTTCTGGAATGATGTCTGCGGACGACGCTGCTGAAGCTTCGGCCTATTTCGACTACGTTGTCGGTGCGATGCAATAGAGTGATGACTCCCTAGTGAGCGAGACTCTCTAGTTTCATCCCTTTATTTCATTGAAAGACTCTTAACTTAATCGATCCAGACTTAGGAAACAAACGATGCAAGACGCAATTACCTCCGTTATTAATTCTGCTGACGTTCAAGGCAAATACCTTGATGGCGCTTCCATGGAAAAGCTCAAAGGCTATTTCCAAAGTGGTCAACTCCGTGTTCGTGCCGCTAGCGTAATCAGCGCCAACGCTGCCGGAATCGTTAAAGAAGCTGTGGCTAAGTCCCTGCTGTACTCTGACATCACCCGTCCCGGCGGCAACATGTACACCACCCGTCGTTATGCTGCTTGCATTCGCGACTTGGACTACTACCTCCGCTATTCCACCTACGCCATGTTGGCGGGTGATCCTTCCATTCTCGATGAGCGCGTGCTCAACGGTTTGAAAGAAACCTACAACTCCTTGGGTGTTCCCGTGGGTGCAACGGTGCAAGCCATCCAAGCCATGAAAGAAGTGACCGCTAGCTTGGTCGGTGCTGATGCCGGCAAAGAAATGGGCGTGTACTTCGACTACATCTGCTCTGGCTTAAGCTAATTCACCGCATCCGACCGCAACGGTTCGGATCATTGAGTTCGAGAGCTTAGTGAGCGAGTGCTAGGGTGAAAAGCTTGTCTATCTGGCTCAGGATGAGTTTTAACGATCTAGCATTGGCTGACGACCTCTCGAACTTTGGTGTATAAAGACCGCACTTCACCCCTTTAATACGGAAAATTTGACCTATGCGTATGTTTCGAGTGACGGCTTGTGTCCCAAGCCAAACCCGCATCCGGACTCAAAGAGAATTACAGAATACATACTTTACTAAGCTGGTTCCCTACGACAACTGGTTCCGCGAACAACAGCGGATCATGAAAATGGGCGGCAAAATCGTCAAGGTTGAACTGGCAACGGGCAAGCAAGGCACCAACACCGGTTTGAAATAATACTTTGGGAACGGATAGTTCAATTCCCAGGTATGGGACGACCATCAGGATTGATGGTCGTTTTAGTCTGGCAAGATGGAAGGGATGAGGGGGGCGCGATCGCGCCGCTCTCCTCGGCCATTTCCCCTCAAAAATAAATATCTGCTCACATCTCCCGGTCTTCCCCCCCAGGAGAAATGATAGAATGGTCAATCTCTATTGCAGTTGATCATCCATTACTTTTCGCTAAATTCATGACCATTACCCAAGAACGAAAACAGCAGCTCATCGTCGAATACCAAGCCCACGAAACCGACACCGGCTCCTCTGATATTCAGATCGCGGTGATGACGGAACGGATCAATAATCTCACCACGCATCTCAAAACCAACAAAAAAGACCACTCTTCCCGCCGAGGTCTACTGAAACTCATTGGCCAACGTCGCCGCCTCCTTAACTACATCCAATCCCACGACTACGCCCACTACCAACAACTGATTGGTCGCCTCGGTATTCGCCGTTAACCCCCATTGCAGCAGCCCATGTCTGAAGATTCTCAACGTAAGACACTCCCCTTTGAGCCTCGCCGCAAACGGAACAAGGCCGCAAAACCCGCCGCCGCTCCTGTGGTCACACCCGAAAGCCGCCAAGCGGCCTCACTCTCGGCAATCCCCGATGTGGTGAGCCGCCGGATGATCCGACGGATGGCGCTGTTCTGTGGTGTGCCCTCTGGGTTAGGGGTGGCTAGCTTTTTTATCTTTTACTGGGTGGTGAGCCATGATTGGTTTGATATCCCACCCTATGCTGTGTTTGCGGCAACCTTGGGGCTGTTTGGCTTGGGGGTCGTGGGGTTGAGTTATGGCATTCTCTCAACATCATGGGATGAAAACCGTGTGGGTGGCTGGTTTGGTTGGCAAGAATTCATCCTTAATGCCAAACGTCTATTTGAAGCTTGGCGCGATGCCCGTCGCAGCACTCGGTCTGCGAAAAATCCAGACCCCTCCTGAGGCTGTTTGCACTCGATAGCGAAAGGCTGAATGGGATCGAGGGGTTGCGATCGCCCCCCTCATCCCCGTAGAGTCCCTCGCGGCATTAATTCTGTAAAGACTTGAAAAGTCCGCCCGCTGTTGAGGCGAAAATGGCACAATGGGCCGTAGAAAACCTATATATTCTTGAACTCCTAAACTCCAGATTGGAAGGAATCCTAAATGATTGTTGTTATGCGCATCGGTTCACCCGAAGAAGAAGTGAAGCGTCTCTGTGAAGACTTTGAAGAGTGTGGCTTCACACCGGAGAAAATTGTCGGCAAGCATAAAGTCGTCATTGGCCTTGTGGGTGATACGGCAGAGCTTGATGAACAGCAGATCCGTGAGCGGAGTCAATGGATTGAAACAGTGCTGCGGGTTGAACGCCCCTACAAACGCGCCAGCCGCGAATTCCGCCACGGTGAAGCCAGTGAAGTGTGGGTCAATACCCCCGATGGCAAAGTGGCGATCGGTGAGCATCATCCTGTGGTGGTTGTCGCTGGCCCCTGTTCTGTGGAAAACGAAGAGATGATCATCGCAACAGCGAAAGCGGTGAAAGCCTCCGGCGCGAAATTCCTGCGTGGCGGTGCATACAAACCCCGCACCTCTCCCTACGCCTTCCAAGGCCACGGCGAAAGTGCCCTGGGTCTTTTGGCCGCTGCCCGTGAAGCCTCTGGTTTGGGAATCATTACGGAAGTGATGGATACGGCGGATGTGGAAAAGGTGAGTGAAGTGGCGGATGTGGTGCAAGTGGGCGCTCGCAATATGCAAAACTTCTCACTCCTTAAGAAAGTTGGGGCTCAAGATAAGCCGGTGCTGCTGAAGCGCGGCATGTCCTCAACGATTGATGAATGGTTGATGGCGGCGGAGTATATTTTGGCGGCGGGGAATCCGAATGTGATTCTCTGTGAACGGGGTCTGCGCACCTTCGATCGCTCCTATACCCGTAATACCTTGGATGTTTCGGTGGTGCCGGTGTTGCGATCGCTCACCCACCTGCCGATCATGCTCGACCCCAGCCACGGCACGGGCAGCTCTGCCTATGTCCCCGCGATGGCGAAAGCCTGCATTGCAGCAGGAACCGACTCCCTGATGATCGAGGTTCACCCCAACCCCGCCAAAGCCCTCTCCGACGGGCCGCAATCCCTCACCCCCGAAGGGTTTGCCACCTTAATGCAAGAACTATCCGTCATCGGCAATGCTGTGCAACGCTGGCCTGCGCCCGAAGCAGCCCTTGTGTAAGCGTTAATCGATAACTAGTCGATAACTCCCAAAGCCCCCGCATTTGGCAACGCGGGGGCTTTGGTCTGTTTAGGGTTGATTGGTGAGGATGCAGGCGGATTGAGGGGGGAGGGTAATCTGATCCTCAGATTGGGGTGAACCATAGACCACGGGCCAATTTTGCATGGCGGTGGGGCGATCGCAGGTTATGGGGTCGCGTCCCACATTCACCGCGATAAAAACCTGATCTGGGCCAAGGCTGCGGGTAAAGGCGTAGAGAGAGCCACTGGCCTGGACGACGCGATAGTCGCCGGTACGGAGGGCAGGACAGCGATCGCGCAGGGCAATCAATTCTTTATGCTGGGCGAGTAATGTCTGATTCCACTCCGAGGGTTCAGGGAAAACGCGCCGACAATCAGGGTCCATCGCCCCACTCAACCCCACTTCATTGCCGTAATAAATGCAGGGTGCGCCCGGAAAGGTAAACATCAGCAGCGTGGCTAAATGGAGCGCCTGGGGATCTTCCCCCAACACCGTCAGGGCGCGGGGCGTGTCGTGGCTATCCAACAGATTAAGCTGGGTGAGTTCAATGTCCCAGGGATAGAGCGCGATCAGGGCTTCCATTTTGGCGGCATATTGGGCGGCATCAATGGGCGGATAAACGTCATAGTCCGGCAGTTCCACAACGGCGGGATCAATGCGATCGCCCCCCACAAACGCCAAGGTCGGCCCCGTAAACAGATAATTCATCACCCCATCAAACTGTGTCCCATCCAACCACTGCCGCGAATCACGCCACACTTCCCCGACAATATAAGCCTCTGGATTAATCGCCTTCACCCGCTGGCGAAACTCCTGCCAAAATCCCGGCGTGGTCACCTCAAACGGCACATCCAACCGCCACCCATCAATGCCTTGGCGCAACCAATATTCCCCCACCTGCATGATGTATTCCCGCACATCGGGGTTGTCATGGTTGAACTGCGGCAGGGCGCGATTGCCCACCCAGCTTTCATAGTTGGCAGGATAGTCGCCATCGTAGGCCGAGAGGGGCCATTTTTTGACTTTGAACCAATCGAGCCAGGGAGAATGGGGGCCATTTTCTAAAATATCGTTGAAATAGAAAAAGCCGCGACTGGCATGATTAAACACCCCATCGAGCACCAGCTTGATCCCGCGTGTCTGGGTTGCTTGGCGCAAGGCTCGAAAGGCCGCATCTCCCCCCAAGAGGGGCGCAATTTGATAATAATCATGGGTGTGATAGCGGTGATTACAGGCGGATTGAAAAATTGGGGTAAAGTAAAGCGCCGTAATCCCCAAGTCTTGGAGATAGTCGAGCTTTTCTAGGACACCCCACAGATCGCCGCCTTTGTAGCCTTGGTTGGTGGGTGGACTGTGCCAGGATTCGAGAGAGCCGCGCCAAGATGATTGATGAGGGTGTTGGCCTTGGGCGAAGCGATCGGGAAAAATTTGGTAGAAAACAGCGTGCTTGACCCAGTCTGGGGTGTGAATCGCGATCGTCATAAAACTGATGAGAAAATCCTCGGCTTGACTAGGCCAATCTTAGGGGGTATCCGTCGTCTGCCCAAATTTTGCCTGGGAATCTCATCGCTCCCTGACTTCATCCGAGGCCAATGCTGCCTGCACCACCTCAATCGGCAGAGACAGGATTTGCGCGATCGCTGCCGCATCCAGTCCCATCGCCACCAAGGGCGGAATCGCTTGGCGTTGGGCTTGGAGTAACTGATCGCGCTCCTGTTCAGCCTGTTCGGCGCGATCGCGCATGGCTTGGACTTGGGCGATCGCTTCAACATAGGTGGCGAACCGTTCCCCCGTTGGCGTATAAAGCTGTAACGCACCCTCTGGTGTCACCTCAAACCGCATCCCCAGCAACGGACTGCGCCACCCCTGCAGGGTGGGAATAACCATGAGTGTCCCCGCCGCCTCCCGTTGCCACCCTTTGAGCAGGGCGCGATCGGGGTCGAAAAGATAATATTCTTGAACGCCGTAGGTCTCGTAAAACGCCAGCTTTGTCTCGTGCAGTTCTTTCAAGGTGTTGCCCGGTGAGGCAATTTCAAACACCACTTGCGGCGGCAAATTCGCTTCGTCCCATTGTCGATACGACCCGCGCTCACCCTTCGGACGACCCAATACCACCATAATATCCGGGGCGCACCGGGTGCGATTGTCTCCCTCCACGGGATACCACAACAGATCCCCCGCCACAAAAACCTGGGGATCATCCGCAAACATCGCATCTAACCCCCCTTGAATGGTGGTGATGTATCGAAATTGCAGCGTATTGTCGGCCAAGGGCTTACCGTCGCTTTCAGGATACTCAATCTGAGGCTGGGCAGAATGAATCATAGAACAAATGGGCCATATCTGTCACGTTTCAGCCTAGCACAGTGGTTTGGGCGCGATCGCAAGCTTGAAGATCCCTAACATTCAACAGGCCAAAGGTCTGACCGACATTAACGCTCGATTTCTGCAAAGATGGCCGCGAGGATGTCGCCCGCCCCTTGTTCCTTGAGGGTCGCCGCGAGGGTTGCGCCCAGTTGCTCCGCTTGATCCACAGAACCGCTGATCTGGTCTTTGATTAACTGTTTACCGTCCAAACTCGCCACCATGCCGATGAGGGTGAGGGTGTCGCCTTCAATGTGACTATTCACGCCAATGGGCACTTGGCAACCGCCTTCGAGTTCCCGCAATAGGGCCCGTTCAGCGAGGGTGCAGGCTTTGCTGGGGGCGTGTTCGAGGGCGGCGAGAAGATCGAGAATGTCTTGATCACCGTCACGGCACTCAATGCCTAACGCACCTTGGCCAACGGCATGGAGGGAAATCTCACCGGGAATGACTTGATGGATGCGATCGCCCATTTCCAACCGCTCCAACCCCGCCACCGCCAGAATAATCGCGTCGTATTCGCCATTATCCAGCTTCTGTAACCGGGTATTGAGGTTGCCGCGAATATCCTTGAACTCCAAATGGGGGAAATGGTGGCGCAACTGAGCCAAACGCCGCAGCGACGACGTGCCAATTACTGTACCGGGAGGCAAGGTTTCCAGTTGCTTATCCTGATGTTTGGCGTGAACCACCAGCGCATCGGCCGGTTCCACCCGCTCCGTCACACAGCCCAACATCAACCCCTCCGGGAGCTTTGTCGGTAAATCTTTGAGGGAATGCACCGCAAAGTCGGCGGTATTGTTGAGCAAGCCGACTTCGAGTTCTTTGGTAAATAGCCCTTTATCCCCAATTTTGGACAACGCCACATCGAGAATCTTATCCCCTTGGGTACTCATCGTTTCCACTTCAAAGGTGATGTCGGGAAAATGCTCTTCAAGTTGTGCTTTGACCCAATAGGTTTGCACCAATGCCAATTGGCTTTTCCGTGAGGCGAGGCGCACAGTGCGGGTGGGAGTGGAGACGGATGCGGTCATAGACTGTCAGCGTGAATGCGTAAATTGCGTTTGAGTTGCCTAACCTAGAGTATCGCAGGGATTAGCCCCTCTGAAAATAGATTCAGAAAATTCGGGGCATTTGGGGAGATTTCGGGTGAAACAAATGGAGGGTCAGGGTTGCGATCGCCCTCCATTTACCGTTTATTTTGAATAAAAGTTACGAAAAACAAAGGAATGTAAACAGACGCGGCGATTTTGTAACGTTGTTACCGAGCCATGATGATTTGAACGGGAACCCATCCGAAATTTCCTATCATAAAAAGGTATTCATTGATCAGCATCGGCAACAGACGATTCGCCTCGCGATCGCATCCATTGAGGCACAGGTCTTGTTCTGCGCTTCCCTTGATGCAAGTTCGCGATGGTTGCGCTCTGTAGTTGAGCCGTTGCCATGGGGCTGAGTTGCGATCCCCCCTTTCCACAGGCTGGAGCGTCGTCATCCGCGATCGCCCCCAGTCCCCTTTTTTCCCACCTTGCAAACTGAATATCCGGAGCGACACTGCAACCATGAAACAACTCCCCGCGTTCTGCCTCAACCTACTCGGCATCACCACGGTCACCCTCCTTGGCACTGCTGCCCACGCACAATCCGTGTTTCCCACCATGGAACCCACCAACCAACATATTTTTTCGGGAGTTGGGTATGGCAACGACACCACAAACACCAATTGGGTTAACGTCCTCGAACCTGAACAAATCGGCACGCTTCAATGCCTCACCTTGGGCAACACCAACCAGGTACGCTGCTACGGCGAACAAGACTACAACTTGACCATCCTGCCTGCCACCGCGCAACTGCCCGGTATTAGTGAATTCAAAATTGACGATAAAGACGTTCACTTCCGCTTCGGGCATTCTGACCGCATCGGAGCCATGCTGCGCACCCATCCCTCAGAATCCAACACCAGCGCCATTTTAGAACTCGGAGTTCAACTCGATTAAATCTCCCGCACCACAACTAGAACGGAAATCGGATCTCACGTTTAGATCGGGTTTCCGTTCGTAATCGTGCTATGATCAGCAATGCGATATTCGGCGGCATAGCCAAGTGGTAAGGCAGAGGTCTGCAAAATCTTTATCCCCGGTTCGAATCCGGGTGCCGCCTTCTGAATCACATTAGACCGTAAACAAACCCATTCCATCTCAACAGTAATGATTTGAAATTATTGCTGATTCATCCTTGGGATTACGCCTGGGTTGCTTTTTAGGTCTGCATTATTTGTTCAGCATAAATTTAGTCAAAAAACATACTACACTGGACTGTCTAGGCATATTTCGGATTGGTATTGCGGGAGATTGAATACCCATGAAACACACATTATCTGTCTTGGTTGAAGATGAGGCCGGAGTTCTGACCCGAATTGCAGGACTCTTTGCTCGACGGGGCTTCAACATTGAAAGTTTAGCGGTGGGCCCGGCCGAACAAATGGGCATTTCTCGGATCACCATGGTTGTGCCCGGTGATGATCAAATTATTGAGCAACTCACAAAACAACTTTACAAATTAATTAATGTTTTGAAAGTTCAAGACATTACCCAAATCCCCTGTGTGGAACGGGAATTAATGTTGGTTAAGGTGAATGCGTCGGCCTCCAATCGGGCTGAGGTGATTGAACTCACCCAAGTCTTCCGGGCGCGAATTGTGGATATTTCCGACGATACCCTGACGATTGAAGTGGTGGGCGATCCCGGTAAGCTGGTGGCGTTGATCCAAATGTTGAATAAGTTTGGCTTGCGGGAAGTGTCCCGGACGGGGAAAATTGCCCTCACCCGTGAATCTGGGGTGAATACGGAATATTTGAAGTCGTTGGAAGCCAAGATTTAGAGAAGTTCGCGGCGAATCTTGGGCTCGCGTTTTCATCTGTTGGTCGATTCAGGCGAAGTCGATCGGAACTGGGGCGATCGCAAACCTCACAAAAACCATCGGGGAGAGGTGAGCAGAAAGAGTTCCGCGTTGCCGATGGGGTTGCCGTTGGGGTTGAGGCGCAGGCCGATGATACCGGCCTTTTTGACGGTGAGGCGATCGCTACTCTGGCCCCACACCAATTGCTCGGCCCATTGTCCGAGATCCGGTTGATGGCCGACGAGGGCGATCGCATTCAACGATTGCACCTTGTACCAATTCACCCACAGATTCAGATCCCCATCCGGCGCTAAGGGGGGAAACAGATCAACGCTGGGGGCGAGTCCCGCCTGCTGGAAAATCTCTGCCGTTTGCTGGGCTCGCACCAACGGACTCGATAGCAAAGCATCGACGGTGATGCCTTGCTGGACCAGTCGTTGGGCGACCTGCTGTGTTTTTTTGCGCCCCTTTTCCGTGAGGGGACGCTCGGCATCCTGGGAATAACGGGTGCGGTCTGCGGCGATTCCATGACGAATCAGGTAGAGGCGCATTTAACTCCGTTCGAGGGATACCGGCAGCGGTTCAGGGGCCCAACAGGGATCAACGGCTTCCGGCGCGGGCAAGGTGGCATAGAATTGCAGCAATCGCGCTAGGAAGGGCGACAGTTCCAGGGCCGGAACAAAGGTGCGAATCCCGCTGCGAAACGTGGGACCCACTCGTTTCGGGTTGGGGAGGTCAAGGAGGGGACGGGGTTGCACGGTTTGAGTTTGGCTCAGGAGGAGCAGGTTGGCCGTGGCGGGGGCGGGGCGATCGCTATCTTCGTCTGCCGGATCGGTGTCTGCTGGATCAGTGGGGGCTGTGATGGCGAGATGGGCGATCGCTTCAGGGGCCGCATCCGAGATAACCGGATCACGCTCGTCCGTTGCCGGTGTGACGGCTGCTGCGGGTTCTAATTCAGGGGTTAACTCTGCTGCATGGTTCACGTCAGAACCCGATGCAGGGGTTAACTCTGCTGCACCGTTCATTTCCGAGTCGTTCATGTCCGAGTCTGATGCAGCGGTTAACACCGCTTCAGCATCAAGCTCAAGGATTAATTCTGGCTCAGGGGTTAACTCTAGCTCAAGGGTTAACTCAGCACCGGATTCACTTCCGTCTGAGTCCTGCCCTGCGCCATCAGTTCCCTGGTCTTCAGGCAAAACAGAAGCCGCAGCCGGTTCACTCCCGTCCTCAAGGCTTGGAAGTGCGTCGATCGCATCTTCGGTTAGGGGTTCCGGTTCAGTTTCTGCGGAGGCGGGGGGTTCGTTGACTGCCTCCGAGGTTGCATCCTTGACGCTGAGCGGTGGAGCCGTGACATCAAGATACGCAAAGGATCGCAGCCGAGCGATCATCCCTTCATCATGGGCGGCAGCTTGGCCGAACTGGGCCAACTGTCGCCACCGTTGTACCCCAGGGGTAACGGCTGGGGGCGTTGTCGGGGGCGCGGCGGCCGTGGTCGCAAACACGGGTAACTCCGCTGCGGCTGGCTCATTTACGGCTGCATCAGACTCGATGCTACTGATGTTCATGTACCATTCCGGCAGTTTGCGACAAATAATCCGCTCAAAATCCCCCGTGAAGTGGGGCGAGGGCCGGCCTCGCTTTTGCCAAAGATTGAGGATATGTTCCACGGAAACGGCTTTGTACCGTCCTTGGTAGAGGGCTTCGATGATTGCGGTGCGAATCCAATCCGCTTCGTAGGCATCAAGCCAATGGCCCATCCGTTCCGCCGTCGTGTGAGGTTTGGTATCAAACCCATAGTGACTCAGCAGCATGATGGCTTGCGCGATGAGTGTCCGTCTGGCAGAACCGGGAATTGTCATGGGTGTCAAAGGAAGGCTAGGCGAGCAATCAAACTAAAAACAGGAAACCGTGTCTCTCCTAATGTTATACGGTATTTCCAAGTTTCTAAAGTAAAACTGATGGAGATGGAGGTGGATTGAGGAGTTCATTGATAAAACTGGGCTTGGGCGTGGAAGAGGCGGGTGTAGGTTCCGGAATGGGCGAGGAGTTCGGCGTGGGTTCCCTGTTCGATAATTTTTCCCTGATCGAGGACATAGATACGATCGCACTGTTTCACCGTGGATAACCGATGGCTAATGATCAAGGTGGTGCGATCGCGGCTCAAGGCGTGAAATTGCTCGATCAGATCCGCCTCCGCTTGGGGGTCGATCGCACTCGTTGGCTCATCCAAAATCAACACCGGAGCCGATCGCACCAACGCCCGCAGCAGCGCCATCTTTTGCCACTCCCCTACACTCAACTCCTCCCCCGCCACACTTTGATTGCCCAAAATCGTCTCGTACTGCTGCGGCAACGTCCTGATTTTCCCATCAATGCCCAACTGTGCCGCCCAACGCTGTACCGTCGTTAAGTCTGCGGCGGGGTTGGCCAGCGTCCCATTCTCCACCACCGTCAGGTTATAGCGTCCATAATCCTGAAACACCGTCCCCAACTGCCGCCGCCAGGCCCGCACTCCCAAACACCGCAAATCCACCCCATCGACGGTAATCGCCCCCGCCGTTGGTTCATACAAGCGGCACAGGAGCTTAATCAGTGTCGTTTTGCCCGCCCCATTCACCCCCACGAGGGCCACCGTTTGCCCGGCCGGAATGGCCAAATTCAACCCCGTTAATACAGGTTCGGGATGGTCGGGATAGTGAAAGGTGACGTTTTGAACGTGGATGCCCTGGGTGATGGGGGTGGGGATCGGTTGGGGGTGGCTTGGTTCGCAAATCCGGGTGGGGAGGGCGAGAAAGTCTTGGAAGCTGATTAAAAAGCGGCTGTGTTCGTAGAGGCTGGACAGGCTTTTGAGGACGGTGCGCAGGCTGTCTTGGCCCCGATTGAGGGCTTGGTAGTAGAGGACGAAGCTGCCGAGGGTGAGGTGGCCTTGGACGGTGCGGAGGGTGAGAAACGCGATCAGGGCAAAGACGGCGATCGCAGCCCCGCCTTGGGTGAGAATTTCCGCCTTGGCCCGCCGCTGGGATAAGCGCAGTTTTTCGAGGCGTACCCTGCGCCGCAGTTGTGTAAAGCGGTGTTGAAAGCGATCGCCCAAATCATAGAGACGGATTTCTTTGGCGTGGCCGCCATCGGTGAGGAGGTGGCTGAAATAGTTGGCGCGGTGTTCGTGCCGTAACCACT
>CAZCWE010000076.1:0-9794 GCA_964502285.1 uncultured Spirulina sp.
CGGCCTTGCCCTGTTCGTCGACCGCCGCGTGCATGGCCTCGCGGACGGCGGCGGGCAGTGGTTCGGTGACGTCGCCGATCCCGCAGCGGATGATGCGCTCGGCCGCCGCCTGGATGGCGCTCAGCACCGGCGGCGTGGTGTCCGGCACCGTCGCGCCGCTGCCCTCGTCGGTGGAGAACTCCTCACCGTGCAATCCTTCACCACCCCCCTCACCCAAGGCGATCGCCACTGCATCTATCTCAAAAAAACCGCCCCCACGCCCCACCCCTACCCCCGCACCATCGGCATCCCCAAGAAAAACCCCCTCGGTTAGGGCGCGGCGGGATTGGGCAGCGGCATCGGGGTCGGCATGGGAGCCGGCATCCCCTGGGGCGAGGGCACGGGTAACGGCGGCATCACGGCTCGCGGTGGCTGCAACAGCGGGTGAATCACCGTGATATAGGCAACGCTGGCCACCAACAGCCCCATCAACCACAGAATGCTCCGCCGCGAACCCTGCGATCGCTGTTCGGCCAAAAACACATCCAGCTTCCGTTCCGTGCGGTGGAGTTGGGTTTCAATTTGTTGTAACTGGGTCAGGGTGTGCTGTTCGGACGTGCTGAGCCATTGCCCGAACTCCTGACGTTGACGACGATGGAGCCGGGTGAGGCGATCGTGCAGTTGATGAAATTGGGAATCCATCGGGCTAGAAGGCGGGGGCGGGGGCGGACTCTCCCACGGGTTCGCCTCGACAAATTCCGCCTCAAAAATGGGAGACGCAGGGGGGCGACTGCCGTTAGTCGGGGGACGAGAGTACATGGGCAAAACTCCAAAACGAAGGTGAGCAGGGACGTTTAGAGGCCGTAAAACCGAAACCGGACGGGGGGCGCATCCCCGATTTGCTCGGCATCAAGGCTGCGATCGCCCTCGACGTGATAGCGGTAATAGCGGCTATTCGCCTCGACCCAATAGCAGGTGGGTTGTCCGAGATACGCCTGAACATCAATGAGGTCGGCAAACTGAAGGCCTTGGCTGGTCTGCTGTTGGAGGGTTTGCGCTGTGGCCAGGGGAACGGGATTGTTGGTTTCGGGGGCGGCGCAGGTGGGGATGGTGGTGGCGATGAATTGGGTGGTATCGGCGGCGGGAGCCGGGGTCGCCTGCCCCAGGGCGAACCAGGGCGATAGGTCAAAAGCACGGTCAGACCCCGCGATCGCTGCCCCGATGATGCCTGCGATCGTCACACAGACCGCCAGGATAATCGAGCCTTTCAAAACTTGATCGAGCATAGCCATGACCTCCATGATGCTTGACTAGTATAAGTGTACCATAAAATCAAGAAATGAGGGAAAGTCAATCGCTGAGCCAGGCGTTGCCTCCAATTGGGACGCAGCCCGGATCACAACATCGGCAAAACCATCACAGCTCATTCCCGCTCGGCTGACTCCCAACTGTTTAGCGACGGGCGACGACTGCGTATAATCAAAATAAAGAGATAGCTTCCGGAGAGCCAGGAGTTCAAGAGATGCTAGAACAATTAATTCTTTATTTTGTTTGTAAAACCAAAGGACACATTACCAAAACCCAATTGGTAAAGTTTTTGTATCTGGCAGATTTGTACTCCGTCAAATGGACAGGTCAACAACTGACCGATCTAGATTGGTGCTACTACTCCCATGGCCCCTGGAATCAAGAGATTGATACGGTACTGGATCAGATAGATGGCTTATTCACCCAGCAACAAGAAAATTCTTTATTAATTAAAGCGAAAGATGAATCTTTCTATGCTCAAGATTTCACTTTTTCAAAAGGTTTGATTCTAATGCTAGAGAACATCAGAAAGGAATGGGCCGGCTCTGGTGGTCAACTGAATGATTTATTGGACTATGTCTATGCAACAGAGCCAATGTTAGCGGCTAAAAGTAAGCATACCCCTGAAGAAAAAGTCTTGCTTAATCTACACCTAGAGCGAGAGAAACTCTTAGCCGAGTTAGGAGTGTAGACGTTGACGATACGGAAACCCCAACGCCCTCGTCAGGGTTGGATCTACATGATTAACCCCCATCGGGTATCCCTCACCTGTAAAGCAAAGCACACTCATCTCTACGCTTTAGATGAACCTGGCGAAATTCAATGTCTCACAGAGTTTTGTGACTGTACAATTAATTCAAGCCATATTTTTCGTGGTTTCCATCCCTATGTGATTTGGACAGATGATCAGTTTCAAGAGGATTCTGGTTATATCAAAACATTCATTGCAATTCCGTTTACATCCCAAACAACCTTTGCCGGTTTACCCACAACATATCCGATAAGAAGCACAGTTAAGAATGGTCTTAGTAAAAAATCCTACGCATTGGTTCATCAACTCTGTACCATTGATGCGGCTTGCTGCAAAGATCAAAATAATGACTGGATCGAGAGACTGGGGCAGCTAGACCGGAAGGATAAAGATGGGATTGAAGAACGATTAAAATATGCTTTAGGTATTAGTGAAACACCGAGCGACGATTGGTTCAGAAAAAACGCCAGCCCAGAACTAATCAAAAAAATTTATGATTATTTACCGACATCTCTGCAAGACAAAGCGATAGAAAATTTATTAGATTGAAGACCAAAAGAATTGAAATAGTGCTGATCACTTTCAGCGCGATCGCACTTCGGGAGATCGCATCAGAAGGGGGAAAAGTCGCCAAATGAGGGCGGCGAGGATCGCCCCCGTGCTGAGACTTAAGACAAGCAGCACCGCAAACGCGATCGCCCAACCGCCGAAATTCCCCGCTGGCTGCGACACCAAGAAACGCGGCGCTAACACAGAACTCACCAACGGCATCACCCCGATCCCCGTCGTCACCGTCACGACCACCCGTTCAATGTGATGCTGTCGATAGGATTGCTCCAGTTGCAGCATTCCCGTCATCACCCGCAGGGAATCTTCCAAGAGGCGCAAGCCGGGACTGAGTTGGTGATAGTCCCGTTTCATCGGTCGCAAATAGCGACGGATGGCGAAATTTTTGAAGCGTTCTAGATATTGGGTGTCGGCTTGACCGTCCAATTTTCCGATTAAACGGCAGCGGTCTTGATAGCTTTCGAGATAACTTTCGAGGGCGTGGGTGTGGGTTTCAAACTCATTCAGTGCCTCTGCATATTGCGAAAGGAGCACGAGACTATGGCGCAGCAATTTGGCGAGGGGATCGAGGTGTAGGTGGGTTTTTTGCACATGAAAATTCATCTGCTGGTTAATGCTGCGGATGTCTTGGTAGTAGCGGACGAGGTCAGTTTTGAGGGTGCGGGTGCGTTGGTATGACCAGGTGGCGCGGTGGCGATAGAGGCCAAGGGTGAGAAGGTGATGATAGAGTTTGTCGAGGCGTTTGAGGCTGGCGCGGCAGTCAAAAATGCAGATATAGAGGTGAAAGGGGTTGGGGCGATCGCAGTCTGCCGCCCGCCACAGTTCAAAGAAGGTCGCGTCTAAAATTCGACCTTGGCCGATCAGGTCTTCGGGCCAACTGGGTTGGTCAGTGAGGGCGAGGGAATGATAACAATCCTTCGCCACATAGTCCGGGTTTTGATCTTCATCACCTAAACGCCCCACCAACAGCCACGATCGCCCAAACACGCCCGGCTGCGCGTCGGGAGCTTGGGATTCGAGGAGATGGCTTTCCGTGAGGAGGCGTTGTTTGATGTCGAGATAGCAGTCAATGGATTTGGGGTGATAGGTCCATTCGGCATCTTCGCTATCCATGCAGTTAATTTGCAGGGCGTAGGCATCGCCGAGGATGCGTTGATAGAGGTAGCCGTTTTGGGGGGGTTTGAGGCGTTTCGGCTGTTTGTCGCCAAGGTCTTCCCGCGCTGGGCAGCGATCGCGCCCACTGTAGAGCAACAGATTCAACGCAGGATAGATTAACTGAGTGGAGTCATTCATAGCAGAGGCGGAGGAGGAGACCGGAGCCGAAACGTCAAAATATTGATCGACTTGACCTATAGCTCCTTTTCTTGTCGCGAACGGATGAATCCGGAGGCTTGGAGGATGGCTTCCGCTGGGAGGATGGCTTGGCTAGCCCGTTTTAGTGATTGGACATTACCGCTGAATGGATTCAAACAATTCCCCTGTATGCTGAGATTGGAGCATGGTTTTGGCGTTATGAAAAAGCGGAATAGTCAATTTAATCCCAAACGCAAAATACGTAAGCTTGAAGAGTGTGATTTTGCCAGTCTTGCTGAACTAGCTGCTCAGGCTCAGTATGGCGGTAATCCTGAGCACAAAAAAAATCCAGGTGATTTCAAACTGACCCCCCCAGCGGGCCAAGACCTGGCAAATCACTCTGCGACACCGTTAAAATTTTCACGAGGCGGGAAGCCTTAGCGTTGCTCAGACAAGGGATCAAAAACGGGTTAGTCAGCGATCGCACTGTAGAACAGTGGCCGAAAAATATTTGGTCAGTCACCGCAGACGGAATCTCCCTAGAAGCGCAGCTTGAATCGGCAGAACGGGGAGCCTATCATGGTTATCCCATGCAGCCAGAAGACCCATTTTGTAAAGAGGTCATTGAGCAATGGAGGATTCGGAATAACGATGCTCAACCTTAATATTGAATGGCTGACCAGCGGCAATGACTTACCTGAAATTCAGCAAACGATGGGATGGTTGGGGCTTAAGGTAGGAGATATCAGCCTGACCAGAAATGAAGATATTTGGTCTCAAACAATCCGCGATCGCGTTTTGGTTTCAGCCTATCCCTTAGCTGAATGGATTGTTTCCTCCTGGTGGCGATTACATTACGAGCCGTTGCCCCCCGCCGGGCTGAAACCATCTGTTGATTGGCGGATTTCCCATGAGTTGGCTGCGGCGAATCAAGGATTCATCTGGCCACGAGTTATTCTAGCTTCAGATACAGAATCAATGCAGATATGGTCAACTCCTACCCATACTGTTGATCAACAATCAGTGCGCTACATCAACGGTCTAGAGCATCCCCATTCGATCAATCTTCTTGATTTTGAGCAAATTATTGAAACCTTCATTCAAGTCATACTCTATCGACTGGAAGCAACTAAAACTAGAAATAGTTCTCTCGCTAATCTTTGGCAAGAGGTACAAGAAGAACGCTGTGACTCCTATGCTAGTCAATACCGCCGTTGTGAAGCTGAGTTAGGGTTTGATCCGGATGAATGCCCTGAAAGTCTTGTGATTGACGCGATTGATCTCGCCAAAAAAATGGGAGCACAAACTATTTCGGAGATTGCTCCAGCCTGCACTCAACAGTTATCTGATGTAAAACCTCTGAGTGCAACCATTCATGAGCTTACTCAAACATCAGGACTCAATGGCAAGCCAAATATTTCAATTGACTATTCCGTAACCCACCTCAAAGCACCGTGGCAAAAAGCCAAGGATATCGCAGAACAAGTCCGTAATGTGCTTGATCTTCCCATTGATCAACCTGTCAATGATCACCTTCTCCTCGATTTACTGGGTTTATCACAATCTGAGTATGATGTTTTCGCACCTCAATCTCGACGATTACTTGCCATTGCCATGCCATCAAAATCAGGATTTAAGTTCCATCCCCGAAAAAAACATCCCATTGCAAAACGGTTTGAACTGGCTCGGTTTATTGGTGATTATGTATTTTATGGCAATCATGGCAATTCATGGCTAGCCAGCACTGACTTAAAGACCTCCAGACAAAAGTACCAACGGGCGTTTGCCGCTGAATTTCTCTGTCCTCTGCACAGCTTACGGGCTTATCTGGAGGATGATTATTCTGAGTCGGCAATCGAAGATGCTGCCGAACACTTTCAGGTTAGCCCTAAGACGATTGAGTCCAGTCTGACGAATCATGGCATCTTATCTGCTCAATCCGTGGGCGACCTTGAAGCCAACCTGCCCTATTAGGCCAATATGGGGTGATGGGACTGACCGCGACATAACGCCAGCGATCGCAAACCCTCTAAAATGGGGGGGCATTGTCTTTGCCCCACCCCCAATGACTCAACCTCTCCTAACTCTTTCTCGTGAACAACTGACCGACTGGGTACAAGCCCAGGGTCAACCGGCTTACCGGGGCCAACAACTCCATAACTGGCTCTACCAAAAAGGGGCGCGATCGCTCCTGGATATTTCCGTTTTTCCCAAAGCCTGGCGGGAAGAAAATGCCCATGTGCCCATTGGTCGCTCCACCATTGCCCACACCAGCATCGCCTCGGATCAAACCCGGAAATATCTCCTCAAACTGGCCGATGGTGCGATCGTCGAAGCAGTGGGCATTCCCACGGAAAAGCGGTTAACGGTGTGTGTGTCGTCTCAGGTGGGCTGTCCCATGGGCTGCGACTTTTGCGCCACGGGGAAGGGGGGCTACACGCGCAATTTGGCCGCCCATGAAATTGTCGATCAAGTGTTAACAGTGCAGCAGGATTTTCAACGCCGCGTCAGTCATGTGGTCTATATGGGCATGGGGGAACCGCTGTTAAACCTGGATGAGGTGGTGAAGTCGCTCCATAGCCTCAATCAGGATGTGGGGATTGGGATGCGATCGCTCACCGTCTCCACCGTCGGCCTGCCCCGTCGGATCAATCAACTGGCCAAACATCAACTGCAAATCACCTTTGCCGTCAGCCTCCACGCCTCCAACCAAGGCCTGCGCAAACAACTCATTCCCAGCGCCAGCGCCTACCCCCTCAAAGCCCTCCTCGCCGACTGTCGCACCTATGTGGAAACCACTAAACGCCGCGTCACCTTTGAATACATCCTCCTTTCCGGGGTGAACGACAGTCCCGCCCAAGCCAACGAACTCGCCCAACACCTCAAAGGCTTTCAATCCCACGTCAACCTGATCCCCTACAACCCGATCAGCGACGCAGACTATCAACGCCCCACCACCAAACGCATCACCCAATTCAGCAACGTCCTCAAAAAACACCACATCGAAAACAGCGTGCGCTACTCTCGCGGCCTCGAAGCCAACGCCGCCTGCGGTCAACTCCGCACCAATCAGGCCGCCATCTCTGCATAGATCTGTTACGTTCTGCCCTCTGCTTCCATCCTTCAGCCTTTAACCCATGACCCTTAAACGTCTTGCCCTTGTTCTGATCACCGTGCTCGTTGCGGCCCGCGTTTTGCTCTCGCTGGTGGGGAGCTTGAATGAACCCCAAGTTCAGGGCAAACTGGAACTGTATCAGAGCAATTTAGTCCTCACGGCGGCGGAATTTGACCCGGATGCCGATGAGGTGAATCAGTCCCTGACTCAGATTTTGGGGGATGCCCCCTACACCACGGCCCTGAAGCAATACCAATCGGTGTACGATGCAACGGCGCAGTCGATCCAACAGTTGCGCGACCAAGCCACCGAGTCGGCGGTGTTGGTGAATAATCCCCAAACGTTGCAATTTGAAACGGCGATCGCCCAAGAACGGCAATTCCTCGATCGCCTCGCTCTCCATATCGGTCTGATCCAGGCCCATGAGCAAGATATTACTGCCGCCGAACAACAGTGGCACGACATTGTTCAACCCACTTCCACGATCAGCGACACCGCCACCACCGCCCAACTCCTCGCCCAACTCTGGGATGGTGCGGCGCAGGATCTCCCGGCGGAAACCGCGACGATTCTCGAAACCAATCTAGAGGGGTGGTTTGAGGATGAAGCCTTGGCTCAGTTTTATCAGGTGACGCAACAGGAGGAGGCGATCGCGCAACTCACCCAACACCGCCAAGACCGCGCCGCCCAAGCCCTCACCCGCCTCGCCGCGATCACCGTCTTACCCGCCTTGGGGGGCATTATTGGGGTCGGGGGCATCCTCTTTTTGATTGGGCAATGGGTCGTCAAACGAGACACCGCCCTCCTCGCTCAACCCTTCGCCAGCATCGAAGTGCCTTGGGATGCGGAAACCACGGTGCAGGGGTTAGTGGTGGGCTTTTTCTTCTTTAGTCAGATTTTCCTCGCGACGGCCCTGCCGATTGTGGTGGCGTTGTTAGGACTCAATCCCAGCGGCTTTGATCTGCGGGGGAAGGCCCTCTACATCCTCATGAGTTACGGCCTAATGACCGGGGGCGGTTTAGCGATTTTGTATTTCACCTTGCGGCCCTATTTTCCATTGCCGGAGGGGTGGTTTAAGGTGACGTTAAAAGGGCGGTGGGCCCTGTGGGGATTGGGGGGCTATTTTGTCGCGATTCCCTTGGTGTTGCTGGCGTCGTTGCTGAATCAGCAACTGTGGCAAGAGGGGGGCGGCGGCAATCCGATTATTCTGCTGGCGTTGCAGTCCCAAGATACCTTGGCGTTGGTGATTTTCTTTTTGACCGCGTCCTTTGCCGCGCCGCTGTTTGAGGAAATTATGTTCCGGGGGTTCCTGTTGCCGTCGTTGACGCGCTACCTGCCGGCCTGGGGGGCGATCGCAATCACAAGCGTCCTCTTTGCCGCCGCCCATTTGAGTTTGGCGGAAATGGTGCCGCTCACGGTTTTAGGGGGCATTCTCGGCTTTGTCTACTGGCGATCGCGCAACCTCCTCGCCTCGATCCTGCTCCATAGCCTCTGGAATAGCGGCACGTTGATCAGTCTCTTCCTCCTGGGACGGTCATGACGGGGCTTGCCTCCTGCTGAATCGGTAGAGTACAATAGGAGACTGTGTCATATTGAACCAAGAGTCATGCCGAAACTCAAAACCAAAAAAGCTGCTGCCAAACGGTTTCGGGCCACCGGGACAGGCAAAATTCGCCGCCGCAAAGCATTCAAGAACCACATTCTTGAGCACAAAAGCGCCGAACGGAAGCGTCGCCGCCTCTCCAACTTATCCCTCGTCCATGAGCGGGATGAAGAAAACGTGCGCTTGATGATGCCGTACCTCTAACTCAGACGCAGCACACCATTAATCCATTATTGAAAGACTGTAAAAAAGCACTATGGCAAGGGTAAAACGGGGTAACGTCGCCCGCAAACGTCGTAAGAAAATTCTTAAGCTCGCGAAAGGGTTCCGAGGCTCTCACTCCCGCCTGTTCCGCATGGCGAACCAGCAGGTGATGAAGGCATTGCGCAATGCCTACCGCGATCGCCGCCGCCGCAAACGCGATTTCCGCCGCCTCTGGATTGTGCGGATCAATGCCGCTGCCCGTCAACATGGCGTGAGCTACAGCCAATTGATCAACCAACTCAAAACCGCCAACATCGAAATCAACCGTAAAATGCTGGCCCAACTGGCCGTCGTTGACCCCGATGCCTTTGCCAAAGTGGTGGAAGTTGCCGCCAAATAACCCTTGGTTTTATTCAGATTTACCCCTCTAGAGTTGCTCATTCAGCAACTCTTTTTTGTGCGGATGACCTGAGGACAGTCAGGAAACCAGATTCATCGCGCCCAGCCTGACCTCGGCGTGAGTGGGGGTCGTTCTTTCGGGCAGTCTTGCGATCGCGTACACTTTTTGCAGTCCCATTCAACCGTTAAACCTGATGGAAACCTGGACCCACGGCTACGTTTCAGATGTGAACTATGACTATAGTTTTTTTCCAGAATTAGCCCCGGTGAGCTTAGTGTTTAATCTGTTAGATGGCAACATTGTGCCCCCCACCCTTGAAACATTCACCTATTGCGAATTGGGATGCGGCCAAGGCTTCACCACAAATATCCTCGCCGCCACCCATCCCCACAGTGAATTTTGGGGTGTGGATTTTAACCCCTCCCATACTGCTGAAGCGCAACGCTTAGCTGATACAGCTCAGTTAAAAAATATTCGCTTTCTCGACCAAAGTTTCGCAGAATTTCTCAACGCCGACACCCCAGAGTTTGACTACATTACCCTCCATGGCGTGTACTCCTGGATTGACGATGAC
>CAZCWE010000076.1:9804-12872 GCA_964502285.1 uncultured Spirulina sp.
GGCGTTCTCTATATCAGTTACAACACCTTGCCGGGCTGGTCAGCGATGATGCCCCTCCGAGAATTAATGGTGCAATATACAGCCGGACGAGGTGGATCAACCTTGCAAAAAGTCGAGCAGGGCATGGCTTTTGCCCAACAGTTACAATCCCTCAACGCCAGCTATTTTCGCGAGAATCCCACCGTTAAACAGTACCTCCAAGAAATGCAAGGCGATTCGCGCAATTATCTCGCCCATGAATATTTTAATGACCATTGGCGACCCCTCTATCATGCGGAAGTGGTGCAGGATTTAGCCGCTGCCAAATTAACCTACGCCGCCTCTGCTGATATTGATGAGCAGTTTTATAATTTGAAGCTGACGGATGATCAGATTCAATTACTAGCTAACACGTCCGATCCAGTATTGCGAGAAACCATCCGCGACTTTATTTTTAACGCTCGGTTTCGCCGGGATTTGTTCATCAAAGGGCCGATCAAACTCACGGGGTTAGAGCAAGTGGAATTACTGCGGGAATCTCGGTTTGCGTTGGTGATCCCTCCCGATGAGGTGGAATACGAAACGGAGCTGGCCGATCGCGCCGTCAAACTCGACCCAGCCATTTACCAACCGATTATCAATGCCCTGGCCGAAGGGCCGAAAACCCTGAAAGCCTTGATGCGTGAACCGACCTTAACCAAGCTCGATTTTGCGACAATTTTCCAAGCCTTGAAGATTTTAATTAGTGATTATACGATTGTGCCTGCTTTGTCCGAGGCAGCAGAGGCCGCCCGACGAGACGCGATCGCTTCCCTCAATGACGCTATTTTAAAGCGATCGCGCTTCGGAGCCGATACCCAAATCCTCGCATCCCCCGTCACCGGCACCGGCATTGATATCAGTCGCTCTGAACAGCTTTTCCTCCTCGCCCATCTGCGCCAAGGGGATGCCGTGCAATACCTGTGGAATGTGCTGCAAGTTCAGGGCGAAAAGTTAATTAAAGATGACCGCGTTTTAGAAACTCCTGAGGAAAATCGAGCGGAATTAACCCTGCAATATCAACGGTTTTGCCGGGTACGGTTGCCCTTGTTCAAACAATTAGGCATCCTGTGATTCTAAGGCTTGTAAATAGTGAATCTCGTCCATCGCCTCTTGTAAATCTTCGGTTAAGGTTTCACGGAAGGAGGGATGATCCTGGGCGCGATTCAATCGCCACAGCGCCAAACTCACTTCTTGGGCAGCTAAAAAGAGATAAAGATAGGGAAGTTGTTGCTCTGGAAAAGGGCGAATTTGACAATAGCCACTTAAACAGGCTGCTAAACATTGGGCGGCATCGTCACGATGGATGAAATAACTTAAAAATCGCGCTAAATCATACCCCCAATAGCCCCAACCACAATCGGCAAAATCAATCACCCGAATCTCATCTTTAAACACCAAAAGATTCCCCACCCAAAAATCGCCGTGAATCAACCCAAATTGATCCTCCCCTTCGCCCAGTTCCGCCATCACCTGGCCCATGCGATCGCTCACCGACCGAAACAACGGGCGATAAGTCGGCGGCACTAAGTCCCAAAGTCCCGTCCCATCGGCACTATAGCCCGCCCCTTTGCCAAACAGCCCCTCCCAATCCCAGCGCGGCCGCTGAAACCCAGCCGGCGGAGTCCAGCGGGCGGCGCGATCGTGGAGTTGCGCCAGGAGTCGCCCCACGGCTTCGAGATCAGCACGGCTTAAGGTATGGGAGCGGGCGCGATCGCGCAGGGAATCCCCCGCCAGCCAGTGGATCAGGGAGCAGGTGCGCGGTTCGGGCAGTTCGGGGCTGTGGGCGGCGGTGGAAAAGGGGCCGGCGAGGGTGGGGCGGGGACTGGCGATGGGTAACTGTGCATCGCGATCGAGATAGTCAAGCCACTGAAGTTCCGATTCGATCGCGTCCTGTGATAGGTAGTCCGCCCGGTGAATGCGCAGGGCGTACTGTTCGGGGGGGGCGTTGGGGGGTGCGATCGCTACTTTGAAAATGGTGTTATCCCCGTGATTAATTAACTCCATGGGAGCCGAGTCCAGCCCATAGGCAGCCAGGGCAGTTTGGGCCAATGGCGTGAGGATTTTAATTTGGCTGTGGGTGCTGAGGTGATGGAACGAGTTGCCCTCTGATTCTTCGTGAGCCAGACGTACCGAGCGGGGCATAAATTCGAGGGATTCTTTGAGGCGAGTGAAGAGAAATTGATAGGGCTGTGGAATATTTTGATAGTGTTCTGGCGTGATTAAAATTCGCGATTGCTGTTCATAATTAACGGCTTCTTGGAACCATGAACGATAGTAATTGAGGTATAAAATCGGGCGAATCTGATTAGATTTGTTGGGCATTCCCCCATGTAAAAGTTGATAGTCCATCAGGTAACACGACCCCCGTTTTGCCAAGGGAACGCAGGACAATTCAGGCCGCAGATCTTCCGAGTGGTATTGCCGATGGCTCCCTTTCCAGACCCGCGTTGACCCTGTTGCGATCGTTAAATCCACCAGGGGGATCACCACCGTGACGGCAAAACTTGGCACTTGAGCGTCAAGGTCAGGATTTTCAAATAGGGGCGGATGATCGCGGTGAATATGTTGACGTTCCGCGCCGGGCAGGGCTACCACTGCACCAAAACTACCGAGCACAAACCCATCCCCCAACACCGCGCGCAGCAGATGCAGCAGGAAGGGATTGCCGTAGATGGCAGGATCATCAAAGGGGGGTTTGAGTTCAACCGTGAGCATCCGTCGTTTGTTGCCCACTTTCAACGCATCATCGTAGTGACGATCTTCAAAATAGTCGCGATATCGCTCAAAAAAACAGTGGGATAGGGTATCGATTAATGAGGTGGAAAAAAGCTGATTAATCAGGAGAAACCCATTGGTATTAAAGAGGTCTTGCGCTGCGTTAACCAGGGTCGGGTTAATTAGATCTTGATGTGGGAGTTGTGCCGGTAGATTAATCGTGGGGGGCTGGCGAGAATTTGAGTTTTTATAAATTTGGACGATAGCGTTAGCCATAACAAAAACAGGAAAAGTAGAGGATATAGCACTAGTCGAAAAGGTTAGGACATCTA
>CAZCWE010000077.1:0-1487 GCA_964502285.1 uncultured Spirulina sp.
TGGTTTTGGTCAGAGTTTGAATGACATGGGTTCTCTGGCGTGCGAGCGTCTGGCTTGTTGCTCAGTCCTCGCTGCTGAGGGGGGATTGTCCCAGATTTGGAGCGAGATTAATAGGGCAAGATTTGAGAACGGAGAGGGGGGGATTCGAACCCCCGAGACCGTTGCCGGCCTAACGGTTTTCGAGACCGTCGCATTCAACCACTCTGCCACCTCTCCAAGGGGCGTGATTTCCAGTCTCCTATGATAGCGCATTGCTGGCTTCTGGGGGGAATGGTGGAGATGCGCTGAGGATTCCCTGAATCTCGTACACTGAGAGGGTAGATAGAGAGTGACTCAGGGTCTCTGTGATCGTGATTCTGTCAGCGTTTTTAACTCTTTAAGAAGAATTTTCATGTCCGCCGATTTTCCTCCGATCCTCGGTTTAGCCGATATTTTGGCGCAGTCTCCTGGTGCGATCGCAGTGTTAGATCAAACCCTGCGCTATCACTGGGTGAGTGACCGCTGGCGTTCAGACTATGGCCTCAACGCAGACCCGGCGGGCAAGTCCTACGACAGGATCGGCGGCCCTGTGCCGGAGAGTTGGCCCGCTGCCCTACAGACGGCCTTGGCCGGAACACCCCAGACGGGATGCGATCGCCCCCCCACAGGCGAATCCGTTGAAATCCGCTGGACGATGACCCCCTGGCGCACCGCAGACACCATCAGCGGCGTGATTATCCAGAGCGAAATCAGCCCCCTAGACCCTCTCCCCATCATCCCCCACCCAGAGCAGACGGAGGACAGCGATGTTGCTTGGGCAGAAATTTTTAATCTCTCACCGAATCTGATTTGTCTGGTGGATGAGGATGGGCGTTTTCTCCATCTCAATCAGGCTTGGGAAAATACCTTAGGCTGGCCCGTGGCGAAACTGCGTCATTCCTTGGCGAAGGAGTGGCTGCACCCGGATGATCTCCAAGCGACGGCGGCCATGATCCAAAACGTCAAGCAGGGTGAATCCTGTGTTTCCTTTGAAAATCGCTACCGGCGGCCCGATGGTTCCTATTGTTGGCTGGCGTGGACGGCGACGAGGGTTGGGTCTCAGGGCTATGTTTATGGGTTGGCGAGGGATGTGAGCGATCGCAAAAACACCGAGATCGCCATTCATGCCCAGCAGGAATTGCTCCAAAATATCATCGATACGACCCCACAATGGCTCGTGGTCAAGGACAATCACTGCCGGTTCGTGGTGGTGAATCAGGCTATGGCCAAGGCTTGGGGAACAACACCGGATCAATTAATTGGCAAGTGTGATGCCGACTTAATCGCCAACCCGGCCGAAGTGGCTCAAATTCAAGCTGATGATCAATGGGTTCTCCAAACCCGTCAGGATAAAATTATCCCGGAAGAATCCCTCACCGATGCCGAGGGCAATGTGAAGGTGGTCGGGTTTGACCTTGAGGGATACGAAGTTACGACCTCTGCGGTGGTCGACGAGGCCGAGGTGATGG
>CAZCWE010000077.1:1497-12787 GCA_964502285.1 uncultured Spirulina sp.
ATCAGCCCGGAAGAATCCCTGACCGATGCGGCGGGGAATGTGCGTTGGGTGCGCACGAGTAAGCATCCGTTGAAGTTGTCGAACCAAACTGATCCCTATCTTTTGGTGTCGATCTATGACATTACCGATCGCAAACAGTCCGAAGAAGCCCTGCGCCAGAGTGAGCAGCGTTATCAAGTGCTCGCTGAAACGGCCCCGGTGGGGATTTTCCATAGTGATACCGCCGGGTGTTGTACCTATGTGAATCAGCAGCTTTGTATTTTGATGGGGCTGAATGTCAATGCGATTCAGGGACAGCATTGGCTGGCGGCCATTCATCCGGAGGATCGCGATCGCGTCGAACAGGAGTGGCACCGGGCCCAAGCCGAAGACCAATGCTTCCAATCGGAATATCGGTTTTTGCGGCCCGATCAGTCCGTGCGCTGGGTCTATACCCAAGTGCAGACGGTGGTTGACGCGGAACAGGATGACCAGATTACCGGCTATGTGGGCACTTGTACCGATGTGACCGAGCGCAAACTCGCCGAGGCTGAACTCCAACGCTACAAACAGGCCGTGGATAGTGCCAGTGATGCCCTGAGCCTGACGGATATCACGGGGCAGGTGATCTATGTCAATGATGCGTTTAAAACCTTGTACCAATGCACCGATCTTGATCAACTCCGCGAGCGGGGAGGGTTGGCGAGTGTGTTTGTGGAGGCCGCGACGATGGAGGAGATTGTCACCGCAGCGGCGGCGGGACATGGCTGGAGCCGCGAGATCGAACAGCGATCGCTCACCGGGAACCCCCTACAGGTGGCCCTGCGGGCTAATCCAATTCGCGGCAACCAAGACCAGATCGTCGGGTTAGTGGTGATTGCCACCGATATTCATGATCGCAAAGCAGCCGAAGCCGCCCTCCAAGCCAGCGAAGCCACCAACCAAGCCATTCTCAAAGCCATCCCGGATCTGATGTTTCGGGTCAGCCGTGAAGGGGTCTATCTCGACTACATTCCCCCCGATTCATTCCATGATATTCTCCCGAAACATTGTGAATGGACTGGACAAAACATCACCGATCTCGTGCCGGCAGAGTTGGCTCAACGCCATCTCTACTACGCTGAACGCGCCATCACAACGAAAGAATTACAAGTCTATGAGCAAACGGTAGAGATCGCACCGGGTCAAACGCAATCCGAAGAGGTGCGGGTTGTTCCGATTGAACCGGATCAGACCCTGTTTATCATCCGGGATATTAGCGATCGCAAACGCATTGAAGCCTCTCTCCTCGACTTTGCCAACCGTCTCCAATCCCAAGTCCAACGCGAACAATTCCTCAACCGCCTCTCGGTGCAAATTCGCAGTTCCCTAGAGCAACCCGCCGAGCACCTAATTCAACTGGCCATTGAAGCCATTCGCGACCTTCTCAACATTGACCGCGTCCATTTCGCCTGGTACATCACCAACGTGGAAACCCCCTGCTGGGAGGTAGTCGCCGAATCCCGTGAAACCGGGTTACCGGACTTCAAAGGGATCTATCCTGCGGATCAAGTCGGCCCCATGGCGGAAATCTTGCTCCGCCTCGACATCATCTGTGAAGACGATGTGAGCACGATCCCCGACCCCATCTATCGGCAACTGGCGGAGTCCATGCAGTACAAATCCGTGCTCGTGGTTCCCCTCGAAGTGCAATCGGGGATGATTGGCGTTATGGTTTGTAGCCATAGCCAAGACATTCGCCATTGGGAAGACACCGAAATTGAACTGGTCAAAGCGGCGATTAATCAATTAGCGATCGCCACCAACCAATCCCTCCTCTACGCCCAAACCCGCACCAGCAACGAAGAACTGCGCCAAACCCTCGAAGAACTCAACCGCACCCAATCCCAACTGATCCAAACCGAAAAAATGTCCAGTCTGGGGCAACTTGTAGCCGGTGTCGCCCACGAAATCAACAACCCCGTCAACTTCATCTACGGCAACATTGACCACGCCCGCGACTACATCAACGACCTCCTCCAACTCATTGCCCTCTACCAACAGCATTACCCCGACCCCAAACTGATCATCGCGGATCAGATCGACGAGATCGATCTTCCCTTCCTCCTCGACGATCTCCCGAAAATGCTCCAATCCATGCGCGTCGGGGCAGAGCGGATTCGAGAAATCGTCGCCTCCCTCCGCACCTTCTCCCGCATGGACGAATCCGAAATGAAAGCCGTAGACATTCACGACGGCATCGAAAGCACCCTGATGATTCTGCACAATCGGCTCAAATCCAAACCCCACTCCACCGGCATTGAAGTGATTCGCGACTATGGCGATTTACCCAAAGTGGAATGCTACGCCGGTCAACTCAATCAGGTGTTCATGAATATCCTGAGTAATGCGATCGATGCCCTCCTCGATCAACCCGACGACGACCAACCCTCCACCATCACGATCCAAACCCGCCTTCATCCTGCCGACCATCAAGTGACCATCACCATTCAAGACAACGGGCCAGGGATTCCGTCTCAGCACCTCAACCGCCTCTTTAATCCATTTTTCACCACCAAAGAAATTGGCAAAGGCACGGGGCTAGGACTATCCATTAGCTATCAAATTGTCACAGAAAAACACGGCGGAACCCTACAGTGTGAATCAACGGTTGGTACTGGCACGAGCTTTATCATCTCGATTCCCCTCCAACAACAGTTAAAGCCCGTACAGCAATTTCAATAATTTCCTCATCATTCCCCGTTCACCCACTCAACCCACAGATCGCGATCGCTGTTTGGTATGCTATATCACCATGCCTACACCCTGCGAAATTAATCTCAGCTCACATTTTGGAGAGACCATGCAGCGACAAAAACTGATTTTGTATTGGGGTATTGTTCAGAGTGTGATTCTCTTTAGCTGCGCATCGGTTCGGCATCTTCTCTTTAATTCCCATGCCTTTGATTTGGGCTGGTTTGATCAAGCCACCTATTTAATTTCTGTGGGACAATCGCCGATTGTATCGTTTTCTGGGTTTCATATCCTCGGCGATCATGGGGCGTGGATTTTTTATCCCCTCGCTGCGTTGTATTGGATCTATCCGTCGGTGTATTGGCTCTTTGCGGTGCAAGCGATCGCCCTCTCCCTCGGCAGCATCCTAGCCGCAAAACTCGCCCACCAGGCCGGACTATCTTCAGGGCATAGTGTCGCGATCGCCCTCGTTTACAGCTTCTATCCCGTCGTTTTCAATGCAAATCTATTTGATTTTCACCCGGATACCCTGGCCGTTCCGGCAATTTTGGGGGCAGTGCTGGCGTTGCGATCGCGCCGTTTCTTAACGTTTCTGGGCTGTATTCTTTTAATCCTTGGTTGCAAAGCCATTCTATCATTAACTGTTGTGGGGTTAGGACTCTGGATCGTGTTGGGTGAACGGCCGAAATCCTACGGACTGGTGGCGATCAGTTTAGGCACAGCCTGGTTTATTTTTGCCACCCAATGGATTTTACCCCACTTCACCGGCATGGATGCCGCTGTGGAAATGTCCGATGGACGTTATGACTATTTAGGCAGTTCCATCGGTGAAATCATTCAAACCCTCCTCTTGCAACCCCACCGCATTCTCGGCCCGGTGTTTAGTTTAGCCAACTTAGAATATTTAGCCTTACTCTTTGTGCCAATTTTTTGGATTTTACGGCCTCGCTATAGTCTGCCGTTAATCGGCGCAGCCCCAGCCTTTATCTTGAATATCATCACCACCTATCAGCCCCAAAAAGACCTCGTCCATCAATACGCCCTGCCGATTTTACCCTTTTTCATTCTCGCTGCGATCGCCATCCTCAAACACCAGCCCAAATCCTTCATCTACCGCCCCAAATTTCTCATCACCTGGGCAATAATCGGCTTTCTCACCCTCGGCAAATACTATTATTTCGGCACGCTCTATCTTGAAAAACTGGATACCTGGGCAACGGTGCGGGCAGCGATCGCGCAAATTGAACCGCACAACGGCGTGATCACCCAAGGCGAATATGCCCCCCACCTCACCCACCGCCCCGACATTGACCTGATCGACCCCAGCCTACCCCAACGGGATCTCACTGACATCGACGCTATTTTATTAAATCGTCGGCATCCCGGTGAATTTCCTGATACGATTAAAATCGCTCATCGCTACCTCCAAAGCCGCCCTGATTTCACCCTGACCTTCAACCAAAACAATGTCTTTCTCTTTCAAAAGATCGCCCCTGACCCCTCTCAATCAAGCCCTAACGATTCTCCCTAGCTCGCTACTCATCACTCTTGTGATGGAGTTTATCTTGCCTTAAAAATCATGGGATTTTCACATCATGAACTGTAGCGCGATGGGGCGAATACTGATCCTTTTCTACAAAATCAATATTTATTTTCGATCCCTATGAATACTGAGATTCAGTCTAACAAACAGGATTTACCTTCATCACAAATAGCTGTATCTGCCAACAACAATAAGCGTATTGGCATATTAATCGTTGCTTATAATGCCGTTTCAACGCTGGTCAAAGTATTAAATCGAATTCCCCAAAATGTTTGGAATGATGTTGAGGAAGTTGTTGTCTTTGATGATGCCAGTCAAGATCATACCTATGAACTCGGATTAGGCTATCAGCAAAGAGCAAAATTCCATAACTTAAAAATCTTTCAAAACCCTCAAAATTTAGGCTACGGTGGCAATCAAAAACTAGGCTATCAATATTTTATTGAAAAAGGATTTGATATCGTCGTTTTATTACATGGCGATGGTCAGTACGCGCCAGAAATACTATCTCATTTATATCACCCACTGGTCACCGGCCAGGCTGATGCCGTATTTGGTTCTAGGATGATGACACAATATGGAGGAGCTATTAAAGGAGGAATGCCCCTCTATAAATATGTTGGCAACAAAATCTTAACTCAGTTTGAAAATTGGTCACTGAATATGAATCTAACAGAATTTCATAGTGGCTACCGAGCCTATAGTGTGACCGCATTAAGTCAAATCGATTTTTCTGCGATGACCAATGATTTTCACTTTGATACAGAAATCATCATTAAACTAAATCATCATCATTTTAGAATTCACGAAGTTCCAATTCCAACGTATTACGGCACAGAAATCTGTCATGTTAATGGACTGAAGTATGCGAAGGATGTGTTTCGCTCAGTCATTCATTACAAACAAACAGTGCGCTCAATCAAAAAACATCCTGAATATCAAGAATTTTTTGTTAAATACCCTCTCAAGCAGAGCAAATATTCTAGCCACCATCTCTTCTCCCGTCTCGTAGGATCGGGGCATCGAGTCTTAGATATCGGTTGTGGACATGGATTTCTTGCCGCAACAATATCCCATCATAATCAAGTGTCAGGCATTGATATTCTTGCTGCCCCGAAGAATATTGATGCTTTTCAAGATTATATTCAAGCAGATCTGCAAAAAGGATTATCTGAGGCTTGGCATCGATTAGGACATTCTAGTAACAAAGATCAGTCTAGTCTGCCAGCAGAAAAATTTGATACAGTCCTTTTGCCAGATGTTTTAGAACACCTATATCATCCAGAAAAACTCCTCAAAGATTGTCAAAACGTTTTAGATCACCATGGACGGCTCATTGTTTCAGTCCCGAATGTTGCAAATATAACTGTGCGTCTCAGTCTTCTCTTTGGATCTTGGAATTATACTGAACGAGGAATTCTTGATCGTACTCATTATCGCTTTTACACCCGTAAAACAATCAGAAATCTTCTAGAGGAAAATGGATATCAAGTCATCAAAGAAATGATGACAATAATGCCCATCGAATTAGCATTAGGTCTAAATCCTCACAATAAAATCATGATCTTACTCAATCGTATTCTTGCTTTCTGTACTTATTTATTTCCTAAACTACTCGGTTATCAGTGTATTGTTGTTGCACGTCGTGATCTCAAAAAAGAATAGTTGATCGATAATTCCCTTTTTGTTTTTTCGGCATCTGAATATTTCTTATGTCATATTTTTTTGAAAATTGTCTCCATGAACTCTGAGATTCAGCATAACATTCGATTTTCCATCATTCTCAGTCTGATTTTTTTTAGCTTAACTTTTTTCGGCATTTTACATCATGAAATGTGGAGAGATGAAATTCATACTTGGCTTGTTGGTCAAAAAAGTGAATCTCTATGGGATCTGTTTTATCAAATGCGATATGATGGGCATCCTAGTGTTTGGTATATCTGTGTTTATGGGCTGACTCGGATCACCGAAAATGCGATCGCTATGCAGATCTTCCACATCATGATCGCCACAGGCTCTGTTTATTTATTCAGTTTATATAGTCGCTTTAGCCGTTTTCAGATTGTTTTATTTACGTTTGGGTATTTTTCCCTATTTGAATATGCTGTAGTGAGTCGAAGTTATGCCCTAGGAATCCTATTAACCTTTTGGTGTTGTAAGCTCATAACTGACCGTCACCGCAACTATCTTGCTCTTTCGATAACACTAGCAGTAATGGCAAATGTGTCATTTTATACTTTGGTGATTGCATTTTCAATACTCTTGGGTTTAAGCATTGAATTGGTAATGCTGCCTTGGTTACAAACAGAAAATTCTCAAAATAATAGATTAAATCGTTCGATCCTGAAACATCGAAATAGTCCAAAGCGTACATTGATTTATCTTGCCATTGCCATTCTGGGCATCGCTATTGCATTAGCTCAAATGCAATTTCTTGCTCCTGCTGATCGCGCCAATGTCGAAGGCTGGTTTTTTCATTTTGACGCCAATCGATTATTCTCTAGCCTATCCATTTTGTACAAATCTTTTCTGCCAATCCCTGCCCTCAAAGTGACATTTTGGAATCAATATATTGTGGGTATTTGGGTTCAAGCTCCATTGTTTTTCCCATTACTCTGCTTTTCTGTTTTATGCTTGATTCGCACCCCGATTCCACTTTTAATTTATCTCTCTGGCTTGAGCGCGATCATACTTTTTAATTATACGAAATATTTTGGAGCTGCACGCCACTATGGTCATATTTGGATTTTATTTATAGCGTGTTTATGGATTGCCAAGTATTACAAGAAAATATATTCTTGGAATTTTTTAGATTCAAAAATTGCTCGATTATTCAATTCTTTTGATTTTAAACTATCTGGTTTTGAAAAACAGAAAGAAACACTGATCACTGGTTTACTGATTTTCCATTTAATTTCTGGCTTTTATGCCTGGGGTATAGATTTAACTCATCCTTTTTCTACCGCTCAAGATGCATCATCTTTTATCAAAACAAAATATGCGAGAGAAGATTTTTTCCTTTCTGGTTTTCCGGATTGGTCAGCCGCATCTTTTCCTGCCTATCTAGATCAGGAGATCTATTATCCTAATCGGGATGGATTTGGGACATTTGTTTTATGGAACAATAAGCGTCAAGCCATTACCACTGAAGAAGCTGTATTCAGAGTCAAAGAAGAAGTTTCTCGCCGCAATCAAGATTCGATCTTCATTCTGAATACTCCTCTATCCAGTGAAGAATCTTCTGATTTTTCACTGATTGCGACATTTAAAGGGAGTATCGTCGGCGATGAAGACAGTTATTTATATTGGATAAAAACGAAAAAATGATGTTTGAGAGATTGGCAGATTGGGCTAGATCTCTACGGAGGGACTGAATCTGTTGTTAATCCATCAGGCTCAAAGTTTGAAGTGTTTTATATAGTACTGCTTGCCAATGGCAAGGTGTTATTCCTAGCTGCTTCCAAGTAAGAGATTTATCCAATACAGAATAGCTCGGACGCTTCGCTAGGGTGGGAAATTCTAGGGTGGAAATCGGCTGCACAGGCACGACTCGATCTAATAAATTCAACTGATAACCATATCGTTGTATCGCTACGGCCAAATCATACCAACTTGCAACACCTGCATCCGTAAAATGATAAATGCCTTGCACATCTTGAGTGATACATTGCCACAGCGCCTGAGCTAAGGTGTCGGTTGCCGTTGGTGTACCGACCTGATCTACAACCACTCGCACTTCGTCTCGTTTCTGCATGAGATTTAACAGGGTCGATACGAAGTTTTTGTTGATGGCACTGTACACCCAGGCTGTCCGCACAATGAGGCTTTTCTCTCCGAGAATATGTACTATTTGCTGCTCTCCAGCGAGTTTACTCTCACCATAAATATTGAGAGGATTAGGTGTATCGTCCGGTTGATAGGGACTTGACGCTTTGCCATCAAAAACAAAATCTGTGGAAATGTGTAATAAGCGTCCTCCCACTTGATCCACAGCCTGAGCTAAATAGCCAGGGGCATCTTTATTGACGGCAAAGGCTAAAGCGGGTTCTTTTTCTGCTTGATCAACAGCCGTATAAGCGGCGGCATTAATGACCCAAGTGGGTTTAACTTCAGTGATGAGGTCAATGACTGTTTCTCGATCGCAAATATCCAACTGCTGACGGTTGAATGCTTTGATTTTCACTTGGGGGGGAGCGGTTGCCGTTAAAGCTTGTCCAAGTTGTCCACCAGCCCCCATGAGTAGAACGGAAATACAGGATTGATTCATGAAAGCGTTGGGAAATAGGGAGGGAGTCGAGATGGTTCTATCTCAGCTAGATAGGGGGCTTGGGTATCTTTATCCGAAAGTTCTGGGTTGTTAATCGGCCAAGTTATCCCGATATCAGGGTCATCCCAACGCAAATTTATATCCGTTTCTCTGTGGTAAAGGTCTGTGCATTTATACGTTAATAATGCGGCATCACTGGTGACACAAAAACCGTGAGCAAATCCTTCTGGTATCCAAATTTGACGCTTATTTTCTGCTGAGATTGTTTCACCGACCCATTGACCAAAATGAGGTGAGCCTACTCGCAAATCGACTGCCACATCAAAGACTTCTCCTTGTAGCACAGAAATTAGTTTTCCTTGGGAGTAAGGATACTGAAGGTGCAGACCCCGTAAAATTCCTTTCCGAGAATAGGATACATTGTCTTGTACGAACTGCGGCCCAATGCCCTGGGCTGCATAGCGATCGCATTGAAACGTTTCCACGAAAAACCCTCGCGGGTCATGATATACCCTGGGTGAAATGAGTTTCACTTCCGGCAATTTAGTAGAAATTACCTGCATGGTGGAGCTTTTTCTAGTAATTGGAATAAATAGTGACCATAGCCATTTTTGGCTAGTTTATCGGCCATCGCGGCGAGTTGCTCTGGAGTAATCCAACCCTTGTGGTAGGCAATTTCTTCGGGACAAGCGACTTTCAAGCCCTGCCGATGCTCAATGGTTTGAACGAACTGGGAAGCCTCTAGTAAACTATCATGAGTGCCGGTATCCAGCCAAGCAAAGCCACGACCGAGTACCTCTACCCGTAATCTGCCTTGTTGGAGGTAGGCTCGATGGACATCCGTAATTTCGAGTTCGTTTCGGGGTGAGGGTTGAATCTGTTTGGCAATTTCAACGACGTGATGGTCGTAAAAATATAGCCCGGTCACAGCATAATTAGACTGGGGATTTTGAGGCTTTTCCACAATAGATAATACCTGTCCTTGATGATCAAAGTTCACAACTCCAAACCGTTGTGGATCTTTGACCGCATAGCCGAAAATGGTCGCTCCACCTTGAATTTTGGTCGTCGTCACAGCATGCTGTAACTGTGTGGTGAAGCTTTGCCCATAAAAAATGTTATCCCCCAAGACTAAACAAACAGGATCTTTACCAATGAAAGACTCAGCAATTAAAAAGGCTTGGGCGAGTCCTTCGGGTTGGGGTTGAACCGCATAGCTGATATTTAATCCCCACTGATTCCCATTTGCTAGGAGACGCTGAAAACTGGCTTGGTCTTGAGGGGTGGTAATGATCAAGATTTCTCGAATATCAGCAAGCATCAGTACCGATAAAGGATAGTAAATCAGCGGTTTATCATAGACGGGTAGAAGTTGTTTAGATGTCCCCAACGTGATGGGGTATAGACGACTCCCTGAGCCGCCTGCTAATACAATCCCTTTCATTCCTGACGCCCTAGTCACTGTTATTAATCGTAATTGATGTAAGCCCATTAATAAAATTTTTATGACTTGAGAGTACGGCGGTCAGAATAATGTGGATAGATAGCGTGTTTATAATTGTAAAAAACCTCATGGAACAGAGCCGCGTCATCCCAATATCGTTTAGCTTTTTGTGCTGCAATGATCCGAGAGCCTGACGCGATCGCTCACATTGACGGGTCTGAAGTTGCCCTCTGGTGGCGACAGGTTCCGCCGTGGCACGGTCGAAAAACGGGGTATGTGGGGCGGTTGGATTTTCCCACCGCAGCGGCGGGGGTGGCGGTGTTGCGAGAAGCCGCGCAACGGTTACGGGTGGCGGGGTGTGATGTGGCGATCGCACCCATCGACGGCAGCACCTGGCAACCCTATCGCGCCGTGATTGACCCCGGCACTGCGCCCCCCTTCGCCCTCGAACCGATGACCCCACCCCACCACGCTGCGGCTCTGACCCAAGCGGGGTTTGCGCCTTGTCTCACCTATCAATCTGCTCTCTGTGAGGACATGACGCGGCACGATCTGCGGGCAGAATTGTGGCGCGATCGCTTCCTCCAAGCCGGGGGCATGATCCGTGGTCTTGACGTGACTCGTCTTCCCAAAGAATTGCGCCAAATTCATCGCCTCGTTCATCGGGCATTTGCCGGGACTCTCTTGTTTACAGCGTTGCCCTATCCCCAATTTGAGCAGCAGTATCAACAGCTTTTACCCCAAATTCAGCCTGACTTGATCCGCATCGCGACTGTGGAGGGGCGCATGGTGGGATTCGCGATCGCGTTTCCCGATTGGTGCGATGGAACGGGCCAAACCCTTATCCTCAAAACGATTGCTCGCTGGCCGGGGCGGGCCTACGGGGGGTTGGGGCGGGTGTTGGTGGTGGATTGTCATCGGGTGGCGGCGCAGTGGGGGTATGGGCGAATCATTCATGCCTTGATGCGCGATCGCAACCCCTCCCAAGCCATCAGCCGCCGTTATGCCCAGCCGCACCCCCTGCGACGATATGCCCTCTTTGTGAATGATTTTGATGAATGAACAGAAGGGACTGAAACCGTCTTGGGCTGGCGGATTGAGTGGTTTGATCCGGCGGGGTTAGGGTTGAGGCTCTAACGGTCGCCAATCGCCCGATGGGGTGAAAGCCGCCCAAAAATAGGGGTGAGCATAGTCGTCGCTTTCGAGCATGGCGCGTTGGACTTGGCGAAGGGCGGCGCTGCGGCCAAGGCGGTTTTGGATGTTTTGGTAATAGGCAACGGCGAGGGTTTGGGTGGCGGTATCGTCCACTTGCCAGAGGCTCAGC
>CAZCWE010000078.1:0-3040 GCA_964502285.1 uncultured Spirulina sp.
TTCGGCCCGCTAGACTGGGAATCCCCACGCCTTCAGGCTGGGGAGGATGTCAACTAAAGGCTCCATTTATAGCATTAGCCGCGATCGTTGGGACAGGCAGAGACTCTCGAACCGGGGGCTTAAACCCCTTGCCTGTCCATAAATTAAATAGGATTGCTATATATCTTGCTTGCGGTAACAAATCGCACCGTTTAATTCTTTTTTTGCAAGACTTAGATTGCTAATCTTCACAATTATTCACTGGTAGCTTGAAGATTGTTGAATGATTCTAAACATCGCGGGAATTGCGGGGGTTCAGTGACAAAATACGGGGAAGTATTCTCTCTGTATTCATTAATTTTTATCAGAATCAATGATTGAGAGTGAGCTTATTCTGCACTCAATATTGTGCATAGTTACTGTCCTACGAAGGGGAAGACCCAATGTCCACCATCACCCCCACCCCCGCTGCCCAAAAGGCTCAACCGGATAAACGCTTCAAGATTCTCGACATTACGATGAAGCGGAATCACTATCGCCAAGATGCGCTGATTGAAGTGCTGCATAAGGCGCAGGAGTCGTTCGGGTTTCTAGAGCTGGATGTTCTTGAATATGTGGCGCGATCGCTCAAACTCCCCCTCGGCCGTGTGTATGGGGTAGCGACGTTTTATCATCTCTTTTCCCTGAAGCCCAGCGGGAAACACAGTTGCATTGTCTGTACCGGCACGGCGTGCTACGTCAAAGGCAGCGGCAAACTTGTCGAGGCGATCAGTGCAAAACTGGGCATCCAAGTGGGCGAAACCACGCCCGATGGCCAAGTATCCCTCTCCACCGCTCGCTGCATTGGAGCTTGTGGCATTGCTCCGGCTGTGGTTTTTGACGGCGATGTGAAGGGCAAGCTTGATGCTGACACGGTGCTGGCGCGTCTCGCTGTCTTGGCTGAAACTGAATAATCTGGAGGCACGATGGATTTAGTTGAACTGAAAGCATTGGCGGCGGCCGAACAGGCCAAGTTTAAGCCGGTGCGTGTGAATTGTTGTACGTCCACAGGCTGCCAAGCAGCCCAATCGTTAGAGATCAAGAAAAATCTTGCCCAGGCGATTAAAGATCGTGAGTTGAGCGATCGCGTTGAAGTCGTCGGCGTGGGTTGTATGGGGTTCTGTGGCCGCGGCCCCCTCGTCCAAATTTCCACCGATGACCAACTGTTTGAAGCCGTCACCCCTGACCAAGCTGCCGGGATTATTGCCAGCCTCGACGGCGGCAGCACCGAGGCTGAAGTGGGCGATGTGAACCATCCTTTCTTTAGCCGCCAAGTGCAGATTGTGCGCAAAAACAGCGGCAAAATTAACCCCGATCGCATCGAAGACTATATTGCCAGCGGCGGCTATCAAGCCCTTTACAAAGCCCTCTTTGAACTGTCGCCAGACGAAGTGGTCACGGAAATCACGAAGAGTGGCCTGCGCGGTCGCGGCGGTGGCGGCTTCCCGACGGGGGTGAAATGGGCCACGGTGGCGAAAATGCCTGAGGGCCAGAAATACGTGATCTGTAATGGGGATGAGGGCGATCCGGGGGCATTTATGGATCGCTCCGTGCTCGAAAGTGACCCCCATTTGGTGCTCGAAGGAATGGCGATCGCCGCCTATGCCGTCGGGGCTGACCATGGCTATATCTACGTCCGCGCCGAATATCCCCTCGCCATCGATCGCCTCAACAAAGCGATCAAACAAGCCAAACGATACGGCATCCTCGGCAGTCAAATTTTTGACTCCCCCTTTGACTTCAAAATTGACATTCGCATCGGGGCAGGTGCCTTTGTCTGTGGCGAAGAAACCGCCCTCATCCACTCCATCGAAGGCAAGCGCGGCAACCCCCGCACCCGCCCCCCCTATCCCGCCCAAGATGGACTGATGCACTGTCCCACCTTGATCAACAACGTGGAGACCTACGCCAACATCGCCACGATCATCGAAAAAGGCTCCGACTGGTACAGCCAGATCGGCACCGAGGGCAGCAAAGGCACAAAAATCTTCGCCCTCACCGGCAAGATCCGCAACAACGGCCTGATCGAAGTGCCGATGGGGATCACCCTGCGGGAAATTGTCGAAGAGATGGGCGGCGGTGTCCCCGATGGCACGATTAAAGCGGTGCAAACCGGCGGGCCCTCTGGCGGTTGTATTCCGGCGCACTTGCTCGATACCCCAGTGGATTACGACTCCCTGACAAAAGTGGGGTCGATGATGGGGTCTGGCGGCATGGTGGTGATGGATCAAACCACGAGCATGGTGGAAGTGGCGCAGTTTTACATGGACTTTTGCCGCGAGGAAAGTTGTGGCAAATGTATTCCCTGTCGAGCGGGGACGGTGCAACTCCACAGTATGCTGACGCGCCTGTTGGCCAAACAAGCAACAGCGGCGGATTTGGAAACCATGGCTTCTCTGTGTGCGATGGTCAAGGAAATGAGCCTCTGTGGGTTGGGGATGACCGCCCCGAATCCGGTGCTGAGTACCTTGAACTATTTCCGCTCGGAATATGAGGAACTGTTGCAACCGATGCCCGCCCAACCGCAAAACCCGGCGGTGACGGCATCCTAAGGAGCGATCGCCCCCTCGTTAGGTTCAGCCGTTGGAGGCGATCGCTCCCCCCCGTTAGATTCAGCACTTGGATTGGAGAAGTTTTAAGATGTTTTGCGAACAATGTGAACAAACCGCCAGCGGTCAAGGCTGTCATCAATGGGGAGCCTGTGGCAAAAGCCCGGAGGTGAACGCCGTGCAGGATCTTTTGGTCTATTGCCTACGCGGCTTGTCGGTGGTAGCGATCGCCGCCCGCGATCACACCATTGACACCACCGATGCGGATATTCTCCTGGGGGATGCCCTCTTTTCAACGATGACCAACGTCAACTTTGACCGGAAACGGTTTATCACCTTAATCCGGCAAGTGATCACCCTCCGGGAACTGCTCAAGCTGCAAGTCCAAAACCAAAATGGGCGCAAAACCCTCTGGCCCGACATTTGCAGCTACGAGCCGGATTGGTCGGAAAGTCTCGTGGAGCAAGGCTTGG
>CAZCWE010000078.1:3050-12682 GCA_964502285.1 uncultured Spirulina sp.
AAGACGCCCTTATCGCCTTAGATCGCACTGATATGGATCTGATGGATTGGGTGAACCTAGCACTCAGGGTGGGTGAGGTGAACTTCCGGGCGATGGAATTGCTCGATGCGGGCCATACGGAAACCTACGGCCATCCCGTGCCGACCCCTGTGCCCCTCAATCCCCGCCAAGGTCAGGCGATTTTGGTGTCGGGCCATGACATCAAATTTCTGGCGGTCTTGCTTGAACAAAGCAAGGATACAGGGCTGACGGTGTATACCCATGGTGAGCTGTTGCCCGCCCATGGCTACCCGAAATTGAAGGAACAATACCCCCATTTTTACGGCCATTACGGGACGGCTTGGCAGAACCAAACAAAGGATTTTGCCAAGTTTCCGGGGGCGATTGTGGTGACAACCAATTGCCTGATGCCGCCCCACGATACCTATGATGACAAGCTGTTTAGTGTGGGGAGTGTGGGCTATCCGGGGTTGATCCATTTGGCGATGCCGGGGGGGGTTCCGGATTTTGGGCCAGCGATCGCCAAAGCCCTGTCCATGCCCGGTTTCACCATCAACGATCCACCGCGCTCGGTGACAACGGGCTATGCTCGCCATGCCGTGCTGTCGGTGGCGGATACGGTGGTGGAAGCGGTGAAGGCCGGACAAATTCGCCATTTCTTTCTCGTGGGGGGTTGTGATGGGGCCAAGCCCGATCGCAACTACTACACCGAATTTGTCGAAAAAGTCCCCGGTGACTGTGTGGTGCTAACCCTCGCCTGTGGCAAGTTCCGCTTTTTTGACCAGCAATTGGGCAAAATTGGCGACTTGCCCCGCTTGCTCGATGTGGGCCAGTGCAACGATGCCTACAGCGCGATTCAGATTGCCTTGGGTTTGGCGCGGGCCTTTGATGTGGAGGTGAACGAGCTGCCCCTGTCGATGATTTTGTCCTGGTATGAGCAAAAGGCGATCGCAGTTCTACTCACCCTCCTTCACTTGGGGATCAAGGATATTCGCCTCGGGCCGAGTCTGCCCGCCTTCTTGACCCCCAATGTGTTTGCCCTGTTATCGGAACGGTACAATCTCCAAGGCATTACCACCCCCGATGCCGATTTAGCCGCCTGCTTGGGGTAATCCCTGAGGGCAATGGGGCTGTCTTCCCCACGATCCCATTTAATTTTTGTGGAGTGTTTGGAATGGTGTATTTCAGTTTAATGAGTTTGGGCTTAGGCTTAGTGGTCTTAAGCATTGGGCGGCGACTGTGGCAGATGTGGCAGATCAATCGACTGCGGCGATCGCTCACCACCGCCAACACACTGATCGTGTTTACCCCCGATCTCGTCGCCAACCTACCGCCGCCTGTGCAGCGTTATTTACTCCATGCGATCGCCCCCGGAACCCCCCTAGCCAACGCCGTCCAACTCGACATGCAGGGCAGCTTCAAAACCAACATCAACAAACCCTGGTTGCCCCTCAAAGCCCGCCAATGGATGACCGCCCTCTCTGGCTTCGTCTGGCAAGCCAAAATCGGCAAACCCCAACTCCAATTCATCGGCGCAGATTCCTACTGCAACCACCAAGGCCGCGTCCACTTCGACCTTTGGGGCGCGATTCCCCTCGTCGATCAACGCAGCGACGAAATCAGCCGCTCCAGCCTCGGTCGCCTCGCCATTGAAATGGTGTGGCTCCCCTCGGCCCTCCTCCCTCACAACGGGGTCACCTGGCACGCCTTGGGAGACCACCACATCTGCGCAGAATGGACGATGGACGATGAACCCATCTCCCTTCAACTCACCATCGACAACCAAGGCCGGCTCCAGCACGCCGAACTCTCGCGCTGGAACGAACAAATCCACGGCTACAGCCGCTTCGGCTCTAGTTTTGTCAGTGAGCGCACCTTTGATGGCATCACCATCCCCACCCAAGTCGCGGCGGGGTGGAATTTTGATAGCCCGGAGTACCACGAATTTTTCCGGGCTGTCGTCCGCGATGCCAAATTTTCCACAGCAGTCTAGTCCCCAACCCCTTGGGAATGTGGTTGTGACCTTCCTGGGGGTTGGGCGATGGATTGCCCCCCGACCCTATTGCCTTTGTCGTCCCTAACAGGAGAGAACTATGTCAATTACGACCCTGAAAATTAATGGTCAAGATGTTGTGACCGAAAGCGGTAAAACCGTCCTGGATGCTGCCAAAGAATCCGGGGTGGCTATTCCGACGCTGTGCCACCTCGAAGGCGTTACAGAAGCGGCGGCCTGTCGCCTCTGTGCCGTGGAAGTGAAAGGCACACCGAAACTATTGCCCGCCTGTGTCACCCCCGTGAGCGAAGGCATGGAGGTGGAAACCAACACCCCCAAACTCCAAGACTATCGCCGCATGATTGTGGAACTCTTTTTCGCCGAGGGGAATCACGTTTGCTCGATCTGTGTGGCCAATGGCAACTGTGAGTTGCAGGATGTGGCGGTTGAGGTGGGGATGGATCATTCCCGCTTTAGCTATCGTTTCCCCGATCGCGGCGTGGATCTCTCCCATCCGATGTTTGGCATCGACCATAACCGCTGCATTCTCTGTACGCGCTGTGTGCGGGTCTGTGACGAGATTGAAGGGGCCCATGTGTGGGATGTGGGCAACCGAGGCGAGGCCTGCTATATCGTGTCGGGGATGGATCAACCTTGGGGCGAGGTGTCGGCCTGTACCGCCTGCGGGAAATGTGTGGATGCTTGCCCGACGGGGTCGATTTTCCGTAAGGGAACGACGACCGGCGAGAAGGTGGGCGATCGCGCCAAATTGGAATTTTTAGTGAACGCTCGTGAAAACCAGGAGTGGTCGCGCTAAAGATTAAAGGGGGTGAATCTGGAGATCTCGTCCAAACGGGAGTCTAGACCTCCAGCCATCTCCTATTACTTATGGCTTGCGCTGAATTTTTTGTGATGGATAGTTTTATTACTACTTATTCGCTGCCTACTGCGATCCGACCTGCGATCCATCATCGTTACGGTCACAGCCTTGACCCTGAAGCCCAATTTCTCATGGCCTTGGACCGGTGCGAGTTCTTCTTCACCACCCAATGCAATGACGCAAGGGAAATCTATCTCAATGAAGCCATTGAACTGTTGACCCCCTTATTGGCCAGCACAAACCACTGGTTTACGTTCCTCGATCGCCATGAACCCCGCGTTCAGCGGTTGCGATCGCAATTCCAAGCCATGCTTGGAACCGTCCAACCAGGACAATCCTGCTGTGCCGACCGACGGCACGATTGTCCCACCCTCTGCCAACCCACTGAACACGCCCATCTCCTATTCACGTTACTCTCGGTCTAGGAGGCCAATTGATTCCTAACATTTCAGAACAACGAGGATTTAATCATGTCTAAAATTCGCTTTGCTACGGTTTGGCTTGCGGGCTGTTCCGGCTGTCATATGTCCTTCCTGGACATGGACGAATGGTTAATCGACCTCGCCGCCCAGGTCGATGTGGTCTACAGTCCGGTGGGATGCGACCTCAAAGACTACCCCGACGATGTTGATGTGTGCCTCGTCGAAGGGGCGATCGCCAACGAAGAAAACCTCGAACTCCTGCGCCACGTCCGCGCCCGCACCAAAACCCTGATTTCCTTCGGCGACTGCGCCGTCACCGCCAACGTCCCCGGCATGCGCAACATGCTCGGCGGTGCCGAACCCGTCCTCAAACGCGCCTACCTCGAACTCGGCGACTCCACCCCCCAACTCCCCCACGAGCCCGGCATCGTCCCCGAACTCCTCGACCAGGTGCGCCCCATCCATGAATGGGTTCCCGTCGATATCTTCATGCCCGGTTGCCCCCCCAGCGCCGATCGCATCCGTGCCACCCTCGAACCCCTCCTCCGGGGTGAAATGCCCGTCATGGAAGGTCGCGACATGATTAAATTTGGGTAATCCCCCTCCAGCACCGATCGCTGGTGCTAATATCCTCACTTCTTGACATTCATGGCACTTTTTGATCTCATCACCAAGACGATCCAAGCCGATGATTGGTCATTCCAAGTCATCGAAACAGAATCCGTCATCGCCCTAGATATCACCTTAGAATCGGGTCAATTTCGGTGCTATTTTCTCGTTGATGAAGAAACAGAATGTGTCCAGTTTCATACCGTTTTACCCGTAAATGTTCCCCTAAAAAAACGGAATGTTGCCTGCGAATTTATCTGTCGGGTGAACTATGTTTTGCTCATCGGCCATCTCGATATTGACCTTGATGATGGCGAAGTGCGCTACAAAACGAGCGGCATCTTCCAAGAAGCCCCCGTCACCCTCAACAGCATCCGCAATCTCATTTATCCCAACCTCATGATGGCCGATCACTACTTTCCGGCATTTTTGAAAGTGATCTATGGTGATGCCGATCCGGCAGAAATCCTCGAAGCACTGGATGATGATCTCAATGATGAATTCGATGAATTTGATGAATTTGATGCCACAGAACAAGATGATGATGATGATCATCTTCACTTTGATCCTCGTGACTTGAATTAATGGCGTTAGCCCTCAAAACACTCCCCCAAACTCCTTCTATTTAAACCCTAATATTCACCCATTACCTCCTCAAAAACCATGGCTAAAACAGTTGTCATTGATCCCGTCACTCGCATCGAAGGTCACGCCAAAATTTCGATCTTTTTAGATGATGCGGGCGAAGTTGAAAAGGCTCGCTTTCATGTGGTGGAATATCGCGGCTTTGAAAAGTTTTGCGAAGGTCGTCCCTTTACGGAAATGGCGGGCATCACAGCGCGAATTTGCGGCATCTGCCCGGTGAGCCATTTACTCGCAGCGGCGAAAACTGGCGATAAACTCCTGGCGGTGCAAGTGCCGGTGGCAGGGGAAAAGCTCCGCCGCCTGATGAATTTGGGTCAGATTATTCAATCCCACGCCCTGTCGTTTTTCCACCTCAGCAGCCCGGATTTTCTCCTCGGTTGGGATAGTGACCCGGCAAAGCGCAATGTGTTTGGGCTGATTGCGGCTGATCCAGACCTAGCGCGGGCGGGGATTCGGTTGCGGCAGTTTGGCCAGACGGTGATTGAAAAGCTGGGGGCGCGGAAGATTCACGCCGCTTGGACAGTGCCCGGTGGGGTGCGATCGCCCCTCTCGGCAGAGGGCCGCCAATGGATTTGCGATCGCCTCCCGGAATCCCTCGACACCACCCGCACCGCTCTCCGCATCTTTAAAGACATCCTCGATCGCTTCCAAACTGAAACCGAACAATTCGGCAAATTCCCCTCCCTCTTTATGAGCCTCGTCGCCCCCAACGGCGATTGGGAACATTACGGCGGCGCGATTCGCTTCAAAGATAGCGACGGCAACATCATCGCCGATGGTCTCAGCGAAGACGACTACCAAGACTATCTCGGTGAAGCCGTCGAACATTGGTCCTATCTGAAATTCCCCTACTACAAGCCCCTGGGCTATCCCGATGGGATCTATCGCGTTGGGCCCTTGGCGCGGGTGAATAATTGCGATCGCTTCGGAACGCCTGAAGCCGATGCGGAACTTGCCGAATTCCGCCAACGAGGTGGCAATATTGCTACCTCGTCTTTCCTGTACCACTACGCCCGTCTCTTGGAAATCCTGGCCTGTTTAGAGCGGGTACAGCGGCTTATGGATGATCCTGACATCATGAGCGATCGCGTCCGCGCCAAAGCCGACATCAACGAAAAAGTTGGCATCGGGGTCAGCGAAGCCCCACGGGGAACCCTCTTCCACCACTACCAAGTAGACGAAAACGGCATCCTCGAAAAAGTCAACCTGATCATCGCCACCGGCCAAAACAACCTGGCGATGAACCAAACCGTCACCCAAATCGCCAAACACTATATCCACGGCAACGAAATTCCCGAAGGGATGCTTAACCGCGTCGAAGCCGGGATTCGCTGCTTTGACCCCTGCCTCAGTTGCTCCACCCACGCAGCGGGCCAAATGCCCCTCCATGTGCAACTGTTGCGCCCCGATGGTTCCGTCCTTGATGAGGTATATCGCGATTAAGCGGGGTTGGATTCAGCCTTGATGCTGTGTAACGGGGGGCCCTTGGCTCCCCGTTGATCCTGTGGGGGATTCAACGACAAAATCGCGGTAGAAGAAGGCGCGATCGCACCCCGTTAACGAATCACTCACATCGAATCGGGGCGTGATCTGGTCGTACAATTCCGGCGGACAGCGGCGCGGCACAAACAAATTCCAATAGGCCCAGCGTCCCCCCGGTTCGCTGCGTGCCGCAATTTGCGCCAAGGTGCGGGCGTAATTTTCCGCCGACATATATTCAAAAATATTGCTGAGGTTGAAGCGGTCGATCGGGGGGCAATCGGGGCGATCGAGATAGTCTTCGAGGGCACAGCAATGCCATTCGAGGCGGTCAAGATGGGCGCGGATCGGCTCAAACTGTTCCGGGCGCAGGGCGTAGGGGAGGGCGGTGCGGTGTTCGCCCGTGAGAATCCATTGCAGGTAGGGATTCAGGGACGGATCAAGGGTTGTCAGGGCGTGGCGGACTTGGGCGGCAAGTTGGGGCGTGGGGTTGCCCTCCACGTAGCGAAAAAAGCTGGGATCGCGCCCCCAGCGACCGATCGCTCCTTGGGAAAAAAAGAGCTTAAACCCCCACCGCCAGCGCCAATGGTTCCAGGTGCGATCGTAAAACTGCTGGCGTTCGGCGGGAGATTTGGGGCGTAGGAGGGAGGCGATCGCATCTTCTCGTTGCAACAACGGCAACAGGTAGCGGCGAAACCGGGACAAATACCGCTCAAACTTGCCCACCGTCCCAAACCCCGCACCAATCCAGCCCCGCCGCCGCTCCCAAAACCGTTGCACCTCAGGCTCTAAATCCCCCCGACAGCGCTGATACCAGCCCCACCGCTGCACCGGAGTCGCCGATCGCGACCCCAAAAACCGCACCAATTCCCCATGGCTCAACCGCCGATAGGCCGCCACCCGCAGGGCTAAACAGGCCAATTGCGCGGGATTGAGATCAACGGCGATCGCTCGTTTTGGCCCCCGACTCAGCAAGGCGAGGGTATTGTCTCCGGCAGATGCGATCGAGAGACAGGTATGCTCCGGCTGCACATCCAACGCCGCCATCAACAGATCCGCATCTTCCCAACATTGGGCGTAGCGGATCTCAGAAAAGTCCGCCGTTTGGGCGATTTCCGTGGGCATAGTGGCGCGACGTTAGCCCCGAAAAAAGGATTGAATCGACTGCCAGGCTGTGTTTAAGGTCTGTTGCAATTGGCGGCGACTATCCCATTGGGCGAGTTCGCGCTCGTAGGCGGGACCTTTGGGTTGGAAAATCTTCCAACCGCCCAACACACTCAACGTCACCAACACCACCACCAAATACCGCGACCACCCCAAACCGCCCCCACTGAGCAGATCCAAACTCATAAAAAAGCCCGCAAGAATCATATATTTCACGGCTTTATGGCGAAATTGAGCGAAGCGGTAGCGGTCGAATTCTTGGCGTTTTTCGGTTTCGAGGCGAGATAAACGCCAATCCTGTTCGGCAGCTTCGAGGCAAGTGAGGGGAATATCCAGTTCCTCCGCGATTTCGAGGAGTTGCGATCGCGTGAATTCACCGTCGCGATCGTTGCGGGCGATCGCCAACTGCAAAATCTGCTGAATGTCGTCCGATTGATAAGTTTGCGGCGCGGTCATACCGGATTAGGGCAACAGAGGACAATGGTTTCATTATAGAAAATCCTACAGAAATCAAACGGCACTGCATTAATCCCCAGCAGCAGAAGCTTCTAGGGTTTGGTTTCACTTAAATTGAGTGCTGATCCAGAGGGGTGAGCGGAGTCGAACCCCGGACTTCCTAGACTATCCCGCCAAGACGATGACCACGCATCAAAACGTTTAACGCTAGAGTAAACAGGATTTACCTTCGTAATTATCGTGACTGCTGCTCCCCCCCATCCCCTCCAACGCCTGCTGCACTATAGCCAACGCTATCGCCTGCTGATCTGGCAAGCCACCGCCGCCTCGGTGCTGAATAAAGTCTTTGACCTCGCGCCGCCGGTCTTGATCGGGGCAGCGGTGGACGTGGTGGTGAAACAACAGGATTCCCTGATTGCCCGCTGGGGCGTGCGCGACACATTTACGCAATTGTTGATTTTGACGATTTTGTCGGCAGTGATTTGGGGGTTAGAGTCGCTGTTTGAATATGCCTATGAGCGGTTGTGGCGGAATTTAGCCCAGAATATGCAGCACGATTTGCGCCTCGAAACCTACGGCCATGTTCAAGAGTTGGAGATGAGCTTTTTTGAGGACAGCAGTACGGGCGGGTTAATGGCGATTTTGAATGATGACATTAACCAATTGGAGCGATTTTTAGATATTGGAGCCAATGAAATCCTGCAAGTGACCACCACGGTGATTGTGATTAGTGCGGGGTTTTTAATCCTCGCGCCAACGGTGGCCTGGATGACAATGATCCCGATTCCGATTATTATTCTCGGCTCGATCGCCTTTCAGAAAAAACTCGCGCCGCGCTACGCCAAAGTGCGGGAAAAAGTGAGCCTGTTAAGTGGGCGGTTGGCGAATAATCTCAGCGGGATCACGACGATTAAAAGTTTCACCACGGAAGCCTATGAATTGGATCGCTTGGCGATGGAAAGTGAAGCCTATCGCCAAAGTAATCGCCATGCGATCGCCCTCAGTGCCGCCTTTGTGCCGTTGATTCGGTTGGTGATTTTGGGCGGCTTTACAGCAACGCTGTTGATCGGCGGCATGGAAACCGTCGAAGGACGGCTAGCGGTGGGAACCTATAGCGTTTTAGTGTTCATGACCCAGCGGCTGCTGTGGCCCTTGACGCGGTTGGGGCAGACCTTGGATCAATATCAGCGGGCCATGGCATCCACGCAGCGGGTGATGCAGTTGCTCGATACCCCGATTCGGATTGCGTCGGGCAACCAAACCCTGCCCCGCGTGAACGGTGCAATTCAGTTTGATCAAGTCACGTTCGGCTATCAGGTCGATCACCCGATTATCGATCAGCTCACATTGACTATTCCGGCGGGCGAGACCATCGGCATTGCTGGCTCAACGGGATCGGGAAAAAGTACCCTGGTGAAGCTGCTGCTGCGGTTTTACGAAATCCAGTCGGGCATGATTACCATCGACGGCCTGGATATTCGCGCCATTCACCTCCACGATCTGCGCGGGGCGATCGGGTTGGTGAGTCAGGATGTGTTTTTGTTCCATGGCACGGTGCGGGAAAATATCGCCTACGGGAGTCCGGACGCGACCTTTGGGGAGGTGTGCGAGGCGGCGAAGTTGGCCGAAGCGGAGGAGTTTATTCAGCGGTTGCCCCAGGGCTACGACACGATTGTGGGGGAACGGGGCCAAAAATTATCGGGGGGCCAACGGCAACGGTTAGCGATCGCCCGCGCCATCCTCAAAAATCCGCCGATCCTGATCCTCGACGAAGCCACCTCCGCTGTGGATAACGAAACCGAGGCCGCCATTAGTCGCGCCCTGGCCCACATCACCCAAAACCGCACGACAATTGCGATCGCTCACCGCCTTTCCACGATCCGCCACGCCGATCGCATCTACGTGATGGAACAGGGCCGCCTCGTCGAACAGGGTCACCATGAGGATCTCGTCGCCCTCAATGGCATTTACGCTAACCTCTGGC
>CAZCWE010000079.1:0-2037 GCA_964502285.1 uncultured Spirulina sp.
CCCCCTTCAAAAAGGGGGGCTAGGGGGGATCACGATAGTTCTGGAACTTGAGATTAATTTATGTATAAGCGGTAGCTTAACAAAGGGGGGGGCTGGGGGGGATCGGCGAGAGTGTAAGAACTTGGGTAGCAGTTTGTGTATAAGCGGTAGGTTACCGAGGGATGCCAACGGAGCGGTCATTCGCTCAAGATGGATGCACAATGGACGTATAAACCCAGTGAGTGAGACCCGCCAAGGCAGTGTTTGCCCCTAGTTGTTAAGCATTCCAAGCGCCTTAACCGTTTTGACGACGTGCGATCGCGCTTCCACTGTATACCCTTGTCCTTTATGCCCATCGTCCCATGCTGATCCTCACCTTGTTGGATGGTCGCACCCCGCTCCGAGAATGGAAATTCCGTGACCCGGAGCGCGTCCGCATTGGGCGGGCGGGGGACAATGATATTGTTTTGGACTACTCTCGGGAAGTCTCGCGCTACCATGCGGAAATTTTGCCCGACGGGGATCAATGGCGGCTCTTTAACTATGGGGCCAATGGGACGTTTCTCAATGGCCAATCTATCCGCCAAAGCTTAGTCGTCAATGGTGCGCTGCTCCAGTTTGCGCGGGGTGGGCCGCGCATTCAATTTCAACAAACGCGAGCCACACCCTCCGCCGCCCCGGTTTGTACCCATCCCAACAATCCCCCCACGGCCCTCTTCTGCATCCATTGCGGCAAAACCCTCTACCAGCCCCAACAGATTGTCCGCCACTACCAAGTGCTGAAAACCCTGGGCCAAGGGGGGATGGGGACGACCTATCTGGCGCGGGATGTGATCCAAAATCAACTGGTGGTGCTCAAGGCGATGAATGCAGACATGGCCCAACTGGCAAAGGCGCAGGAGTTGTTTGCGCGGGAGGTGCGGATTTTGCAGGGGTTGAAGCATGGCGGAATTCCGCGCTATTACGATTCGTTTAGTGAGGCGGGGAAGACCTATTTGGTGATGGAGCTGGTGCATGGGGTGAATTTGGAGCAGTGGGTGCGGCAGCGGGGGGCGGTGTCTCAGCAGGAGGCGGTGGGGTGGATGGTGCAGTTGTGTGAGATTTTGGCCTATCTTCATGGGTTAACGCCGCCGTTGGTGCATCGGGATGTGAAGCCGGCCAATGTGATGGCACGGAATCGCGATCGCACCCTTGTCCTGCTCGATTTTGGCGCGGTGAAGGAGGTGGGCACACCCTACGGCACGCGCATCGGAGCTGAAGGCTACACTGCCCCCGAACAGGACCGCGGTCAACCCTGCCCCCAGTCGGATCTGTTTGCGATCGGCCCGACGTTGATCTATCTGCTCACGGGCAATTCTCCGGTGCAATATTACCGCTTTGACCACCACATTCCCCGCTTTTCGGTGGCTAGTGTGCCGGGGCTGAGTGATGCCCTGCGCGAGGTGATCGAACGGGTGACGGCCCCCAAGGCCAGCGATCGCTACCCCGATGCGATCGCCCTCGCGACGGCACTCCAAGCCTGTACATCACACCTCAAAACCACGGCCTAACAAAGTCCATGGGCAAGACCTGAGATCCCATGGTTCCGCCAGAACTGATGGACCGATGCTTGACGCTAATCCACTGGAACGGGGGAGATCGCCTATCGTCCAGGTGTACGCCGAGAGGATAGAGGACGCAAGACGTTTCCACTGGCTGCTGGGTTCTAGAGGGCTTGTGGCTTGCTCCTGTTGGCGGTGGGCGAGGATGGCGGCGGCGGTGGCGGTTCCGGTGCGATCGCGGTAGGGAACAGCGGCGCGGGTGGCGAGGTGTTCCTGTTCGCGCTGTGTTAAGGGAGGTAAATCGGTGCTGTCCCAACGGGCGATCGTGCCGGGAGCCTTACGCCCCACGCTGGGAGAGGAGGCAATCTGCAACCCCGCCCCTTGGAGCGCAGCCCGCACCGCCGCCGCACAGGAATAGGTGGCGAGAATCCCCGACGGGGCGAGGCATTGGGCCACCTGGGCCAGAAACTCCACCGTCCACAATTGTGGGCATTTGGGGGGCGAAAAGGGGTCGAGA
>CAZCWE010000079.1:2047-12677 GCA_964502285.1 uncultured Spirulina sp.
CGGCAGGGTCGAGAAAAACCGCAGCGGCGCGATCGCACGATTGCACCACGGCCTGAATCGTCTGGCGGGCATCGCCAATGTGAAATTGGGCGGTGAGGCGATCGCGGCTCACGCGGTAGGCCCTGCTGAGAGTGGCGAGCGGGGCGACAATTTCCGGAGGATACAGAGCCAGGGCATGATGAGCGATCGCCGCCTGAGCCGGACGCGCATCCACATCCAACGCCACCAACTCCACCCCACAGGCCGGATTCACCGCCCAAATCGCCGCCAACGCCGCCGCACTGTTATACCCCAACCCATAGCAAACATCGAGCAGCCTGATCCGGTCTTGGCATTGGGCTAATTCACGTAACCGACAAGGGCCGATAAATTTCCCCTCGGCCTCCTGGGCAGCGCCGAATTCAGAATGAAACAATTCATCAAATTCCGCCGAAAAAAACGTCGCGGAACCATCACGAGTCCATTGGGGCGAAAACGGATCGGTCATGGTGGGCAGGGTTGAGGGTCTGGGGCTGATCATACAAGGTCAGAGGAGAGGCATAAGCACCATGCCAAAAGATGGGTAAAATACACAGTGATCATCGTCTTTTACTACATCATTAGTTAAGCTTATGACTGTCCGGTTCTCTCAAAAACTGCTCGTCCTCAGTGCGCTTGTTTCTTTTGGTTTTGGACTAACCTCATGCCAAACCGCCTCTGAATCTACGACCTCTGAATCTACAGCGAGTGATAGCTTGCCCCCCGAAGAAGTGACCATTCGTCCCGGCCATACTAACTGGATTGAGGAAAGCTTTCAAACTCAGGTGGTTAATCTTGGTCTAGCAAAGCTTGGTTATCAGCTTGATGCAGCCAAAGAGTTGGACTATCCCGCCCTTTATCTTTCCGTTGCCAACAACGATATAGATTACAGTGTGGCCTATTACCCGCCTGGGCATGACGAGTTTTTTGAAAATGCTGGGGGTGAAGATAAAATCAGCAGTTTAGGGATATTCGCTCCACCGGGAAACCAAGGGTATCTCATTGATAAAAAAACAGCCGATGAATATGGCATCACGAATATCGAACAGTTGCAAGATCCGGAAATTGCTCAGTTATTTGACTTTGATGGCGATGGCAAAGCGAATTTAACAGGCTGTAATCCCGGTTGGGGTTGTGAAGCAATCACGAACCATTTGATTGAAGTCTACGGGCTTCAAGATACTGTCGAACACGATCAAGGAAGTTATACGGCTCTGTTAGCCGATGCAATTACCCGTTACGAAGCAGGAGAACCGATTTTTTACTATGCCTATAATCCCCATTGGATCGGGGCTGTTTTAAAGCCCGGTGAGGATGTGGTTTGGCTAGAAGTTCCGTTTACGTCTTTGCCAGGGGAGATGAGCAATCTGACCGAAGCAGATACGACGTTTGACGGCAAAAATTTGGGGTGGCCAAGCGCTAATCAACTAATCATGGCCAACCCAGATTTTTTGGCACAGAATCCAATCGCCCAGCGCTGGTTTGAGTTGGTACAAATTCCCATCGAAGATATGAATGCAGTCAGTTTGCGCATTGAAGAAGGGGAAAATACGGAGGAAGACATCCGCCAGTTGGCTGAAGAATGGGTGAGCGACAATCAAGAACAGTTCGATCAGTGGATTGCAGAAGCGCAATCGGCAGGCGAATAAACCGATTGTGGGGGTTAGCTTCCCTTGTAGAGTAGAAAAGGAGATTGACACTCCCCGCTCTAAAGAGATGGGGATTCTTGGTTCAATGACCCGTCTTGCTGTCGCAGGTTTTCACCAACAACAGTAGAGGACAAATCTCCCCAAGCGATGCCTGCATCCAGTGCAGAGGTTCCGACATGCCCTGTCGTACCCAATCCTGAGTTAAGGATATTAAGACCAGCATTATGGTCGCGATCTAATCTACATCCGCACTGACAAATGTGCGTTCGAGTAGACAAGGATTTCTGAACCACAACACCACAGCTAGAACACATTTGGGACGTATAGGCAGGATTAACCGCAACCGTAATCCGGTTAAAAACTTGCCCAAAATACTCTAACCAAACTCGAAATTGATACCAGCCCGCATCATTAATTGACTTAGCCAGGCAATGATTTTTAACCAGGTTCCTAATCTGCAAATCTACCCTTCGGGAAGCCGCTATCGCGTCTACATAGACAATGACATCGTTAGATGCACATACGCACCGTGCCAGTTTTATCGCATGGTCTTTACGTTGTCTACTTATTTTGAGATGAACTCTAGCTAATTTAACTCTAGTCTTCCGTCGATTACTAGAGCCTGTGACCTTACGAGAAACGAGCCGTTGCACTCGTTTCATTTTCGTTTCCCCCGTTCGATAAAACCGAGGATTCTCAACCTTGTTACCCAGTGAATCCGTGTAGAACGATTCTAAGCCCACATCTAAACCGATGGTTTGATGGGTGGGTTCAAGGGTTTCTACGCGCTCGACTTGGATACAACATTGAACATAGTAACCGTCAGCACGTTTAACAAGCCGTACCCGTTTAATCTGGTCTGGTTGATAAAAGTTCAGGTCACGAGTCCCTTTCAGTTTTAATCGACCAATGTCTTTTTTATCGGTGAAGGTAATCGACTTGCGATCGCCTGCTAATTTCCATCCTGACGCTTTGTATTCAACCGAGCGATTATTGTTCTGGAACTTGGGATAACCTTTACAACCAGAAAGCCTAATCTTGCAGTTTTGATAAAATCGAGAAATCGCCGCCCAAGCACGTTCAGTTGCGGCTTGACGGGCCGTTGAATTGAGTGTGTTGACGAACGGGAATTGACGAGCCAGAATCGCGCTTTGCTTGCTCAAGTCGTACTTATTCGTTTTCGGATTATCCATCCACAAACGGATGCATTTATTCCGAATAAACTGCACAGTACGAATTGCTTCGTTAATAGCTGCGAACTGTTCAGGTTTTCCGTAGGCTTTGAACTCGAAAACTAGCATCAGAATTAGTCAAGCTACACCGTTTATTGTAGTATAAAAACAATGAGAAAAAAATTATGGGTCAAGGCGACTAAAGTCGCTTGTGTCGTCTTTCATCCCTGCTCTAAAGAGACAGGGCTTTCAGACTTCCCACCCTTTTCCGTAATCGAAAGCAAGGACGAAGCGCGTGAGATTGATCATTTTGGGCGGGCCCGGATCGGGCAAAGGGACACAGTTAGGTGTGATTCAGTCGGAATTGGCTGTGGTGGGGATTTCGGTGGGGGAAATTCTGCGCCGTGCGATCGCTGACAATACCTTTCTGGGGGCCCAAGTGAAAAGCTGTGTTGCCCAGGGTGAACTGGTGGAGGACGAGCTGATGGTGCAGGTGATCCGGCTGCGCTTCCTCGCCCACAACATGGATCAAGGCTGGATTCTCGAAGGCTATCCCCGTACCACAGTGCAGGCCGAAGAATTAGACTTTATGCTCGATGACTTTAACCAAGCGGTGGATTACGCGCTCTATCTCGATGTGCCCGAAGCGGTGATGTTGGAGCGGTCTTTGGCGCGATCGCGTCCCGACGACACCCCCGAAATCCTCCACCGCCGGATTAAGCAGTTTCACGAACAAATTCCCCCCATCCTCGAATACTACGGCTCACGGGGGAAACTCCTCCACCTCGATGCCACCCGCGACCCAAAAACCATCAGCGCGGAAATCTTGCAAAACCTTAAACCCTGAGCCAAACTGCCAAAACACCCCCTAAGCTAAAGGGCAACCCCCTTTCTTGGTGTCTCTCATGGCTTGGCAACGCCCCGATCAACGCGATTTTAATGACCTGCGCCCCGTTTCGTTTGACCTCAACTTCACCCGCTTCGCTGCCGGATCGGTGCGCGTCCACTGCGGCCAGACCCAAGTGCTTTGTACGGCGAGTATCGCGCCGGGTGTGCCGAAATTTCTGGAAGACAGCAACCAAGGCTGGCTCACGGCGGAATACCGGATGCTCCCCAGTGCCACGCCCCAACGCCACCCCCGCGAACTGGTGAAACTCGGCGGCCGCACCCAAGAAATTCAACGCCTGATCGGTCGCAGTTTACGGGCCGCCTTGGATTTAGAGGCCCTCGGTCAACGGACGATTACCGTGGATGCGGATGTGTTGCAGGCTGATGCGGGGACGCGCACGGCGGCGATTACGGGGGGCTATGTGGCGATCGCGCTGGCCATCCAAGGCTTAATCGAGCGGGGCGAGCTTGCGGTGTCGCCGATTCGGTATCCTGTGGCGGCGGTGTCGGTGGGGCTGATTGAGGATCAACCCCTGTTGGATTTGAATTATGTCGAAGATGTGGCGGCGGATCTCGATTGTAATGTGGTGATGACGGGCAATCTCGACCTGATCGAAATCCAAGGCACAGCGGAATCCGGCAGTTTTAGCCGCGACCAACTGAATCGCATTCTCGACCTCGCCCAAGACGGGATTCAATCACTCTTAATCGCTCAACAAAACGCCCTCAAAGGCGGCTGATCGCGTTACGGTTCAGGCGGCGGGGTGGCGGTGATGATCGTGACAGGGTTAAGGGGGGCGAGGCGATGGCTTTGGGCGATGGGGAGCGATCGCGCCACATTCCACTGCGCCAGGTCGTAGGGCCAAGTTTGCGATCGCAACCACTCTAGGGCGGTCTGGATCGATTCCAGGGTCGCCAGCGCCAACACCACCCGCCCCCCCGGAGCGAGCACGGTCTGACCATGGGCGAGAATCGCCGTTAAATTGCCGCCACTGCCCCCGATAAATATGCGATCCGGGTGCGGTAAATCGTCCAACGCCGCCGGGGCGGCCCCACTAACCGCGTGTAGGTTGTGTACCTGAAAGCGGTGGGCGTTTTGCTCGATTAAATTCACCCCCATCGCCGTTTTTTCGATGGCGAACACCTGGGACGTGGGGCAGAGTCGCCCGATTTCCACCGCCACCGATCCCGTGCCTGCGCCAACATCCCACACCACTTGATCAGGCATCAGGGCCAACGCCCCCAGGATCGCAAGGCGGATTTCGCGCTTGGTCATCAGACCGGGGCGATCGCGAAAGGTCAGAAAATGCTGATCGGGAATGCCCATGATCGGCAGGGGCGGCAGGGGCAGGGCTTCGGTCTGACGCACGAGCACCACCACATTCAACGGGGCAAATTGAGCCGCTGTGAGGGACGAGGCGATCGCTAAATCCAACTCAAACACCCGCTCATCCGCCCCACCTAAATTCTCACAGACCCAAAGCCGATAGATCTGAGGCAAATCCAACGCCTGATACAGTGCCGCGATCGCCCCCGGATGATGCACCCCATCGGTTAACACCGCGATCGTCTCCACCCCTTGGCGCAGAAGGCGAATCAACTCCTCCGGCTCGCGACCGTGGACACTGGCGATCGCCGCATCCTGCCAGGGCAGTTTCAACCGACTAAACGCCAACTGCATTGAACTGACATGGGGATGAAACACCAAAGACTCGGCGGGAAAATACGCCAACAGCAACCGCCCCAAGCCAAAGCAAAGCGGATCACCCGATGCAAGGATTACCAGGCGATCGCCCCCTTCCCAGCGTGTTTTTGCCTCGGTTAACGTCGTTTGTAACCGGGTGAGCGGCAGCAAGTCCGCCCCAAGGTGGGAGAGGCTGTGGAGTTGGCGATCGCTGCCCACCACCAGCGTCGCCGCCCGTAAGCAGTCCTGTTCCGCCGCAGCCAAGGATTGCCACCCCGCCAACCCGATACCAATCACACGCACGGGAGTATCCGCAGCGGCCCTGTCAGTGATCCTCGCCACACTTAATCTCCGAAATTCCCATACAATGAAATGCCCACTCAACGATTCGTTGCATTGATCACACTATCTTAAAAAACGGTCGCTAGAATTGGGGTGTGAGCCGTTAGCCTCCTGTGTGGGATTGCTCAACGCTCATCAAACAACCCATAATTGCATCTCAATCTTTATAAAAACGGTATGGAATCCAGTGGTTCGTCTGCTCAAGCTTCAGAGCCTCCTAGTCACAGGTGGAGTCAAACCCTCGGTACATTGATCGCAATCTTGACCCTCACGATTCCGATATTCATGATTGCGTCCTATGCATCGCCCAAGGGATTAGACCTGCATCGGTCTAACTACGCTTCTCGCGCCCTCCCCATTCCAGAACCAACCACATCCTGGGTCAGTCGGGCTGAGCGATCGCGCTAACATCCTCGCCGGGCCAATCCCCCCGATTGCTGGTATCATGCTTCATGCAAACCCTTCCGTTTGCACCCTATTAGACTGCACGTTACCGCCCTGCGTTTTCGGAGTAATTTCATGGATTTAGCGCGAATTCCAGCCCAGCCCAAACCCGGCATTCTCAACGTTTTGATTGAAATTCCGGCGGGCAGTAAAAACAAATATGAATTCGACAAAGACTTAAACGCCTTCGCCCTCGACCGGGTGCTCTTCTCCTCGGTTCACTACCCCTACGACTACGGCTTCATCCCCAACACCCTGGCCGATGATGGCGACCCCCTCGATGGCATGGTCTTGATCGACCAACCCACCTTCCCCGGCTGCGTTATTCCCGTCCGCCCGATTGGCATGTTGGAAATGATTGACGGGGGCGATCGCGACGAAAAACTGATTTGTGTGCCCAACGACGACCCCCGCTGCGCCCAAGTCCAGTCCCTCGAAAACATCGCCCCCCACCGCCTCGATGAAATCGCCGAGTTTTTCCGCACCTACAAAAACCTCGAAAAGAAAGAAACAGAAATCCTCGGCTGGAAAGGCGTGAGTGACGTTTTAACCCTGGTTGAGCGTTGTATTCAGGCAGCGAAATAATCGTGCTGAATCGCAAATTAAGGGGCTGATCAAAACGAAGGTGGGCCTTGTGATATAACTCACAAGGCCCACCCTATGTCCAAGCTAATATAATTGGAAGCTCAGGGAAAACTATCCCGACTCCCCAACGGGTGCGAGTAGAGTTAAAGTAAGGGAAGATTCCCACACTGCTACCCTGTTATAGGGTTGTAAACTGACTAATCATCAAGGAGATTGTTGCACTTCGTTCGTGAAGTTCCATCGTCATTCGATACAGTCCCCTTGAAGTCTGAGAGCTATACTGTGTGGTGTAGTCCTGTGTGCCGGGTTTCCCCTTTTTGATTGATTTTGAGTTTATTCCCAGCCAGCAGCCATAGATGTCGCAATGCCGAGTACCCATGATGTCCAGGAGGAGAGCCTTGCTGTGAGCGTTGATGTGCAGTTTTGGGGCGTTCGTGATCAAATCCCAACTCCCGGCGAAGATACTGTGCGGTACGGCGGTAATACGTCCTGTGTCGAACTTCGTATTGATGACCATTGCTTGGTCTTCGATGGGGGAACAGGGCTGCGGATTCTGGGCAACAACCTTCTCACCCGGATGCCCGTAGAAGCGCATATCTTCTTCACCCACTGCCATTGGGATCGCATCCAAGGGTTTCCGTTTTTTGTGCCTGCATTTATCCCCATTAATCACTTCCATATCTATGGGGCTAATGCGTCTAATGGCTCGACCTTTCAGCAACGGCTCAGTAAACAAATGCTGGGGCCAAATTTTCCGGTGCCGATCCAGGTGATGCAGTCCAAACTGGAATTTCATGACCTGAACGATCTGACCAAGCGTCATATTGGTGACGATATCGTGATTGAAAGTTGTTTACTCAATGATCATCACCGTTCGGTGGGGTATCGCACAACGGTTCGCGATCGCGCGATCGTCTATGCCATGAGTCCGGATGATTGTTTAGAAAGTGCCAGTTCGCCCTTGTTTGAGTTTGCCCGCAATGCGGATCTCCTCATGTTGGCAGCCCCCCGCGCCACATCCGCAGGCGTGCCGCTGGAACTCGAAAGCCGCGATCGCCTCCATCACAACATCAAAACGGCGAAAGATGTCGGCGTGAAGCAAATCATCCTCTCTCTCCATAACCCCGACCATAGCGACGACCACTTAGACCACATCGAAGCCAAACTCCAGCAATTATTCCCCAACCTCAGCCTGGCCCGGGAAGGCATGGTCGTGCCGCTGTCACCCTAGACATCAATCGTTACAATTGGGAGAACAGCAGGAATCCCGCCTCGGATGGCGCGTCCTGATCCACCGTTGTGACCCCCAAAGCAAACGCCGATGCCCTTCTCCATCTATCCGCCAACGTGGCAACTCCGCGAACACCACGTCACCACCGAATCGGCATACTTTACCCGCCGCCGTGTCCTCAAAACCCTCCTCGGTTTGGGAGTGGGTGCGTCCATTTTGCCGTTAACCGGGTGTAACTCTGCCCAGACTGGCCCCGACAGTGAACTCGAACAAACCTTTCAACTCCCGAAACTGTCCCCCATTCGCCAAAACCCAGAGTTTCGCGAAGGCGATCGCCCCCTCACCACCCAAAACCTCGCCAGCCAATACAACAACTTCTACGAATTCGGCGGCACAAAATCGATCTGGAAAGCCGCCCAAAACCTCCCCACTGATCCCTGGACGCTGGACGTGACCGGCCTCGTCAAAAATCCCCGCACCTACGATCTCGACGATCTGCGCAACGCCTTTGACCTCGAAGAACGGATCTACCGCTTCCGCTGTGTCGAAGCCTGGTCGATGGTGCTGCCCTGGGTCGGCTTCCCGATGCGCAAAATCATCGAAGCCGTCGAACCCACCGCTGCGGCCAAGTTTGTCCGCTTCACCTCCTTCTACGACGAAAACATCACCCCCGGCCCAGGCTTCCATTTCGGCGCATTGCCCTGGCCCTATCAAGAAGGCCTCCGCATTGAAGAGATGGCCAATGATTTAGCCTTTTTCGCGGTGGGGATTTACGGCAAAGAGTTACCAAAACAGCATGGTGCGCCGATCCGGGCGGTGTTGCCGTGGAAGTACGGCTTTAAAGGGGCAAAATCCATCGTCAAAATCGAGTTTCTCGCCGCACAACCGGCCACCTATTGGAACAGCCTGATCCCCAATGAATACGGCTTTGAAGCAAATGTGAATCCGGAAAAACCCCATCCGCGCTGGTCGCAAGCCACGGAGCGATTCATCGGGCCGGGGGCAAATTTGGATTGGGAAATGAAGGAGACGCTGCTGTATAACGGCTACGCGGAACAGGTGGGGGATTTGTATCGGCTCTAGGGTGGACAGATCCGAATCTAGCGGGGGCGATCGCGCCCTCACACCAGAGGTTCAATAGCATGGGAGTTGTGAGGCTCTGGCTCACGAATACACCATCAATCAGGGGGTGCGATCGCACCCCTAACCCCCCTGTTTCCCGCCCCGGATTCGACAGAATGTAAATATCGCTTGCAGGTCAGCCTATCCCCCTAGCAATTCGGTCTAGAATGATAAACTCGACAGATTCTATAGAAAACGGGTTTTTAAACCACAAGACCCTAAACGTAATCGACTATGTTAAATCCAAACTTGGATGAAATCCAACTCAGTAAAGACGACTACGAACGCTACGCCCGGCATATCATCCTGCCCGAAGTAGGCCTCGAAGGTCAAAAACGCCTCAAAGCCGCCAGTGTTCTCTGTATTGGAACCGGTGGACTCGGATCGCCCCTGCTGCTGTATCTCGCCGCCGCCGGGATTGGTCGCATCGGCATCGTAGATTTTGACGTGGTGGATCATTCCAACCTCCAACGCCAAGTCATCCACGGCACATCCTGGGTGGGCAAGCCGAAAATCGAATCCGCCAAACATCGCATCCTCGAAATTAACCCCACCTGCCAAGTAGACCTCTACAACACCCGCCTCAGCTCGGAAAATGCCCTGGAAATTTTCCGCCCCTACGATGTGGTGATTGATGGGACTGATAATTTTCCGACCCGCTATTTAACCAACGATGCCTGCGTGCTCCTGGATAAACCCAACGTCTACGGGTCGATCTTCCGGTTTGAAGGACAAGCCACAGTCTTTAACTACGAAGGCGGCCCCAACTACCGCGACCTCTATCCCGAACCGCCGCCGCCGGGCATGGTTCCCTCTTGCGCCGAAGGTGGCGTGCTGGGGGTGTTACCGGGAATTATCGGCGTGATCCAAGCCACCGAAGCCATTAAAGTCATTCTCGGTTCAAAAACAACCCTGAGCGGACGGCTGTTGCTTTACAATGCCTTAGAAATGTCTTTCCGGGAACTCAAACTACGCCCCAATCCGGTTCGCCCGGTCATTGAAAAACTGATCGATTACGAACAGTTTTGCGGAATCCCCCAAGCTCAAGCCGACGCAGCGGAGGAAAAAGCCAATATGCAAGAAATGACCGTGACCGAACTGAAGGCACTCCTCGACAGTGATGCCCAAGATTACGTGCTAATTGATGTGCGCAATCCCAATGAATACGAAATTGCTCAGATTCCCGGTGCAATTTTGATTCCCTTGCCGGATATCGAACAGGGATCGGGGGTCGAAAAAGTGAAAGAAGTGCTCAACGGCCATCGTTTAATCGCCCATTGCAAGATAGGGGGACGTTCTGCGAAAGCCTTGGGTATTTTGAAAGAGCATGGGATTGAGGGCACAAATGTTGTGGGCGGGATTACCGCTTGGAGCCAAGAGGTGGATTCCTCAGTGCCGCAATATTAACGACGGGATTGCCCTCACCCAACCCTCTCCCGTGGGCTACTGCTGATACATAACGTTCAAATGTTGGCCTACGTTGCGATCGATCCCC
>CAZCWE010000080.1:0-12593 GCA_964502285.1 uncultured Spirulina sp.
AGAGGGATAAGCACCTTGCTCATTTTCTTTTCCTCTCCTGCATTTTTTACGCTCCCGTTTATTGTACGGCGCGGATCGGGAAGCCGCAACACCTTTGCGGATGGGGCGTCAGTTTTCTTTCCAGGCTTCGGGATCTTCAGGAAAGAGTCCCACGGCTTGGTCACAGGCGGCGAGTGCCCCTTCGTAGTCGGCCGAGACCCGCAGGGTTTGGCAGAGGCTGGCCCAATAGTCAAAGTCCACGAGCTTTTCTTGGGCATGGGCGGGCAGGATACCCCCGACGAGGGCGATGCCGTGCAGTGCGATCGCCACCACCCCAGCCCCCCAATAATCGTGTGCTCTCATTTTCCCTCTCCTCATGCGTCTTAACTCTACTCTGCCTCGTCTGTTGGAATCGTCAACGTTCGCGCTTCGCAAGCGGTTTCAACCCCATCGGGCAAGCGCGTCCGACAAACGAAGGTCTTGTTTAGCACAGCTCCCTGCCAATCGGCTCCGGTTAAATCTGCATCCGTGAGGCGGGCATTGGTGAAATCTGCCCCTTGGAGATTCGCCCCCCGTAAATTGGATCGATTCAGCAGCGCCCCCCGAAAATTCATCCCCGCGAGATCCGCCTCGCTCAAGTCCAGATCTTGCAGATTGCGCCCCGCTGCCCCGCGACTGACCACATCCGCGACCGTTTGCCATTTCGCATCGACCAAGGTTCCGGTTTCAAAATTCACCCCCCGCAGATTCACCAGTTCCAGTTTTGCCCCCCGCAGATCCGTGGCGGTGAAGCGGACATTGCTCAAATCACTCCCCCGCAGATTCGCTCCGCGCAGATCCGAGTTGCGAATTTCTGCCCCCAAAAAGTTACTATTTTGCAACGCTGCATTTTGAAAGTCCACGTAGTTAAGGGAAGTGCCGGGCCATTGGGATTCGGGGGCTTGGGCAGCTTGGGCGTTGACAATGAAGAGATAGGCTTCGGAAAAGTCGGTGGCGGTGAGGTCGGCCCCCACGAGGTTGATCCCTTCAAGATTGGCCCCGCTGAGATCAGCGCGGGGCAGTTCTCGCCCCAGGACGCGATCGTTCACCAGTTCCCAAATCAACAGGTGTTTACTGTCGAGGGCGGTTTCACTGTTGATCGTGGAGCCTTTGAGATTGGTGCGGAAGAGGGTGGCTTGGCCCAAAAATGCGCCGTTGAGGGTGGCATCTTTGAAGGTGGTGTTGCTGAGATCCGCCTCGACGAAATTCGCCCCGGTGGCATCCGCGCCTTCGAGATTGGCGTTGCGTAGGTTGGCTTCGGGGAGGTTGGCGCGGGTGAGGTCGGCATTTTTCAGGGTGCTGTCTTCGAGGTTGACGGCGATCGCATCCACGGAATTGAGATTGCCCCCCGTTAAATTCACCCGTTCCAAATCCGCATTGTTCAGGGTGGCATTTTCCAAACCCGCCCGATACATATACACCCCCGGCAACAGGGCCTCGGTCAGATCCGCCCCGACTAATGTGGCCGCCCCCAGGTTGGCATTGCGAAAATCCGCCCCTTGGAGATTGGCCCCCAAGAGGTTGATCCCTTCGAGCTTGGCGCCTTTAAAATCCGCGCCCCGCAAATCTGCATCTTCTAAGTCTCCGCCCCGTAGATCCCGCCCCCCCAAGGGAGCCGATCGCAAATTACAGCCAATACAACTTTTGGTCTCAATCGTCTGAGCCAAGTGGGATTTTTTATAGGCCCACCCCGCAGCACTGTGGCAGAACACCACGAGCAGGGCGGTGAGGGTGAATAGCAAAAGCGATCGCAAGAAGCGCAACATAGGAGCGTCTAACATCCTCAATATAAAGTGGGCGGCAGTTCCGAAGGGGGCGGCGCATTTCGACCCGGCGGCACGGGCGGCGAACCCGTCCGAGGCGTGGGCAGGGGCGGCGCTTCATCGGACGGTGGCGTGGCCGGGGCGTTGCCCGGCGGGACGGCGGGGGGTGCTCCTGCGGGGGGCGCTCCTGCGGGGGGCGCTCCGGGAACCTCCGGCAAGCCTTCGGGTAATCCCCCCGGAGCCGCTTCGATCAGGGTTTTTTCAATGGTGACGGTGCGGCTCACTTCGTCCCCGGCGGCGTTGGTGGCTTGGAGGGTGATCACCTCCGTGCCCGGTTCCTGACTGAGGGGGTAAGAAATCGCCCCCACATTGGGCACACTACCCGGCGACGGCAGCAGTTCCACGGCAATATCCTCACTGCCGATCACTTCCCAGCCAATGGTCAGGAGGATCGGTTGACCCGCCCGCAGGGCCAGCACATATTTCGGCAGCGCTTCTTCGCCATTGATCGTGAAGGTATTGATGGTAATCGGGGCAGCGAGGACTTGAATCGGCTCAGTCACCGTGGGTGGGGGAGGCTCCGGCGTGGGTTGGGTGGCAATGACGGTCAGCTCGAAGGTATAGGTTCCTGGGGCGCGAACATCGGTGGGAACGGCTTGGCACACCAATTGAGGGGATACCGGCTGATTGGGAACCGTAGGATCGGCGGGGGGATTGGTGAAGCCACAGACATCGGTGAGGGCTGCGGGTATCCCCTCACGGAAATCGTAGGTGATCGTGTCAGTCACAGGCACACCGTCCGCATCCCGACCCACGAGGCGCAGTTCCTGGATGTAGCGGGGATCGGTGATCGACCAATTCAGCAGGATGCCATCGAAGGGGGGCGGGGGATCGTCGGGTTGGTTGGGGGGATCGGCGGCGGGAGTGGCGGGTTCTGGGGGATTGACGATGACGTTCGGGTCACCGTTGGCGCTGCGGGGCGGTTGAATGCTGAAGATCGGGGTTCTGAAGTTGAGGGGGCTGTCCGCTGGGGGGTCTGGGGTTTCTGTTTCAGGCGGGTCGGTGGGGCGGGCGATCGCAGTATAGTTTGTCGCCGTTGCTCCAAACTGGGTGACACGGGGGATGGGAATCCCCGTTACCCGCACCACACTGGTTTGCTCTTTGGCGGCTTGCAGGGTGGTGCGCCAAATCCGACTGAGTAAACTTCGGCGCTGCTGCGGGATGGGGGTGGCGGTGAGTTCAAAAATGTAGTCCCCGGCTTTGCGGGCATCGGTGGGGACATTGGCACAGAGGAGGACTTCTTGGAGGGTGCAGTAGTCGGTGAGGGCTTCGGGAATCCCTGCGGTGAAGTCGTAGGTGACGGCCCGGCTGAGAATTAAGCCATCGGGTGAGGCTCCCTCCACTTGGATGGTCATCAGGCGTTCGGGGTTGGCAATCTGCCAGTTGAGGCGCACGGCTTTGTTGTCGGCTTCGCTGTAGTAGTTGCGTTGGGGATAAAAGTCGAGGATCTCCGGCGATCGCGGCGGCCGAGGCAACATCAGCCAAATCGCAAAAATCAAAATCCCCAACAGCCCCAACCCCGTGAGGATCACCAGTAAAAATTGCCACCAGGGCCGCCCATCCCACACCAACGTCCCGGCGAAGCGATCGTTGAGGAGGGGGTGCTGATTGAGGTCTTCGAGTTCGAGGGTAAAGTCAATCACCCGGCCGTAAAACGGCTGCTTCCAGCGATATTTCGGCTCAACTTCCAGGGCGATCGCCGCCGAGCCACCGGGGGGCAAAAAGACCTGTTCTGGCGATACGGTAAAGGTACAGACCGCCTCATCCTTGACACTGCTGATCTGAGTGCGAATCGTGCGATCGGTGTTGCCTTCATTACTGAGAAACAGCACGTATTGCCCATTCAGTTTGCTGATGTTCCCCACAATCACCACTAACTCAGTGGTGAGCAAATACACCGGCAACACCCGGAAATAGATGACATCCAGGAGGGCTAAATCCGGTTGATTGGCTGATCGTATGTAGATCGTCGGGGCATAGACCCCCGCCTTCGTGTCGAGGGGCGGCGTAATGATCAGGCGGATTTCGCCTTGATCATTGGGGTTGAGTTCCAGGCTGGTTTCGCTGGTGATGATGCCCCCCACGGAAACGCCATCCTCATACTCAATCTCGTACCATGCTGGGTCGAGATCCGGACAGACGAGGCGAAAGCGATCGACGCGATCAGACCGATTTTGCACCACCACCAGCACATCCAAACTCTGGCCGGGCTGGAGGGGAACCGGCTGAATGGCGGAGGTGGACGGCTGGATCAAAAAGGTCGGATCACTGGCGAGGTGAACTTCCTGGACATAGGGCTGCACTTGGATGCGCCCGTCAATCAGAATCGGGGTGTTTTCGGGGTAGTGATCGGGGGCATCAATGACGAGGACGTAGTCGTAATAGCCCGGTGCAATGTTGAGAGGGAGTTGAATGGTAAAGATGACCTCGCTACTTTGGCGATCGCCCAACGCCAACCGCTGTTCCGGATTTAAGCACCATTGCCGTACCGGTTGGGAGGTTTCGTCAATCATGACGTTCACCAAGGGAGTGCTGCCCCCTTCATTAATCAACGTCACACTCAGGGTGCAAGTCCCGCCAGCCATGGCCACGATATCCCCGGAAGGATTGAGGATGATGCCAAAGGGGCCCCCAATCGTATTGAGATGATTCCGCCGCTGTTCGGTGAGGTCTTCCATGGTCATGCCTACTCTTCTCCTGTCGAGTGCATCGGCAGATCACAGCCGAGTTGGGGCATCTGTTCTGCTTCGCTGACTCGAACTTGGGTATCTTCACTGCCGCTGGCAATCAGCAGGGCGTGCTGCACCCGTTGAACCGCCACACTGCGCACCGTGGGATAGAGTTTTTCACCCCAAAAGCGGTTGCCTTGGCGGGTAGGAACGGAGCGATCGATTTCGATGCCTTGGTTGTATTGATTGGCGCGGGTGCCGTTGGGGTTGAGGGGCCAGAGCATCACACGACCATCGGCCCCGCCGCTGACGAGATAACAGGCGTTGTCACTCAAGGCGACACTCTGCACCGCGTTGCCGTCATGGCCATCGGGCCATTGATCGATAATGTCGCAGGGGCGATCGCTCGTTAAACAGGTCTCCAAATCCCAGAGGGTGATCCAGCCTTGATTGTCCGCCGTGGCCAGGAGGTGGGGACGGAGTTCAGCGCTGTCAACGCTGAGAATATAGTCATCCTTGCCCCCTTCGCGGTAGGGCAGGGTTTCGAGGTCGTCGGTGGTCAAGTCCCAGAGCACCAGTTGATTGAACCGACCGGCCACGGCGAGCTGTTGATCCCCGCGATCCACAAAACTCAAGCCATACACCGCAAAGTCAAATTGGCGCGATCGCTCCGGCTCGCGGAACCCCGGTTCTAACCGGGCAAACTCCGCCAAATCATGCTCCACATCCCACTGCAACACCAAGCCGCTGCCATGGCCGCTGTAGAGCCAGCGCGAATCTTGGCTATATTGCAGCGCCAAGACCCGGTCATCTTTGCGGTAGAAAAAACTATCAAGCCGATCCCCAACGGCCAAGATATCCCAAATTTGAATATCCCCGTTTTCTAACCCCGCCACCACCTGATTATTCTCCACTGGGCGATATTGCACCACCCGCACGGATTTCGTCGTTGCGCCGAGAACCCCCATATCCTGACGAATCCAGGGCACTAAAAAGCCCGGCACGCGCCAGAGACGCACATCTTGATCCGTTGAACCACTGATCACCTTATTCCCCAAACCATCGAGGGCAACGGTATTAACGGCGGCTTGATGACCATAGCGGGTATTGTTGGGATTCAGCCACGACAGCGTCCAAAGGAGGTAGATGAAAAGGGGAATTGCGCCGAGAAACGTCCAGAGCGGAATCATCGGCGTGATCCGCAATTTGATGAAGGTTCGGCCGGGGGTGGATGTGCCCAAGCGTTGGTCTGAGAGGAGCGTGCCGATTTCGAGATTGCGGAGGCGTTTCAAACCCAGGAGGGGACGGCGAGCTTTGACATCAAGGGCGATCGCGCCTTTTTCACCGGGGGCGATCGCCAACAAATCCGGCGTCATCTGACAGCGGATGCCCTTGAATTCGGTGCTATTGTGCCACTGCACCCGCACATCCTGTTTTAAATTACTGCTGTTTTGTAATTCGAGTTGATATTGCACCGAGGGCGCATACCACCCCGGCAACCAGCCCCACTTAGCGGGCACGAGTCGCTCCTCTGGGGTGGCACGAAAAAGCAGTTTTCCGGCGGGGCTGACATCGAGGGTGGCGATCGCTTCAGCCGGGGGGCCTTGGCTGTGGGTCGCCGTAAAGGTGAGGGGATAGTCTTTGCTCACCGTCTGCACCGTGTCGGGCAACTGGCAAATAAACGTCACCGTCCCCTCTTGACCCGCGCCAATTTCCAAATGTCGCTCACTGCCTTGCCGTAACCAACTGGCATTCAAACCCTGAAGCCGCACCGTGGCCAACGTGGTCAGTTGACTGGGGTTGTACACCTTGACCGGGATTTCTACCTGTTCGCTGGGGTTAATGCGAAAGTCCTGAATGGGAAGGCTCAGTTGCAACGGAATCGGAATATTCCCCTGCTGCACATTGACGCGAATCACCTCCCGGTCTTCGTCGGGCAACTCCAAGGAAAACACCCGCACCGTGATGTTCATCAACCCCACAAACCCCGGCACCGGACTCTCTAATAACGTGACATGAAACCGCGTCGTATCCCCTGGGGGAGTTTTGGAACTGACTTCGGGAGAAATTTGATACCAATCGGGGCGGCGATTACTGGTCGTGCCCGCCGCTTGCACTTCGAGTTGAAAGCCCGCAAACAAGGAACTATCGTTGACCACATCTACGTCAAAGCCAGAGGGCGGGCCACCGGGCTGAAAGTCGATTTCCTTCGGGAAAATATAAGTATCAATTAAATTCTCTGCCATGGTTTAGGAGGAGGGTTGGGTCGAGGAAGCACCAAAAATCCGGTTCATGCGACTGCGAATCCAGGTCATGGGGTTGGCGGTAAAGTTGGCAGCATCATTTTCATCGGCCATTAAGAGATCCTTGCGGGACTCTAGTTCTGCCTTATGGGAATGAAGGGCTTGGGCAATTTGTTCGCCAATGTCTTGATGCTGTTGCAGGAGATAACGCAGCCCAGCTTGGCTCAAGCAAAACATGGTGGTTTCTTGGGTGGTGCGCACGGTGGCAGTGCGCGGAATCCCCAACAGGAGGGAGAGTTCCCCAAAAAAGCTGCCCGGCGCGAGGGTGGTGAGAAATTTATCGAGGGCTTCGACGTAGATTTCCACTTCCCCGGACAGGATGACAAAAAATGAGTCGCCGGGTTGATCTTCACGGAAAATAATGGTCTGACGCGGCAGGGTTTGGCGATCGCCCATGTCGATCAGGGTTTCAATATCTGCCGTCTCTAGATGGTGAAAGTAGGGAACACTTTTGAGCAATGCCGGGAGGTCTACGTCCTGGTTTTGGCTGATCGTGGCGCGGTGCTGGCGCGATCGCGCCAATAAACTCTCCACGCTGCCAACGCTGTGCCCGCCCACTTTCATCTTGTCCTTATGCTTCGCCTTCGCCACCTCCGCTTCGAGTTCGCCCATCTGTTCGCGCAAACTGGCCTGGCTGGACATAATCACCTGGCCCATCCGCTGAAACACTTGGCCCAGCGTCCCCAATTCATCCTGACGCTTCGCCACCGAATCGAGGGTAAAACTCTGAAATGTGTTGTTTTCGATCGACAAGGCCGCACTATTGAGGCGTTCGAGGGGGGCGACAAGCCAACGGGCGACGACTAAGCCGAGGGCGATCGCAAACACCGCAATAATCGATCCAATCAAGACCGTTGAGCGAGTATTGGCCAAGATAATGTCCTGAAAATCCGTCTCCGGAATCGCCACCACCATCAGCCAATCTAAGCCTTGCTCGTCCTCAAAGGGCGCCACCCCCACAAACTGCTTAACCCCATTGACCATCAAGGGAAAATATTGCGCCGTCTCAACACTGGACCAATCCCCCTCTAGATATTCCCGGAGTTGTGACATCAGGGTCGCATGATCCTCATTGGTCAATTCCAGGGCTAACACCCGTTCGAGTTCGTTCCCCGTCTCCACCGCCGTGACTTGATCCGTGGAGGTGGCGATGATCTGGCCGGCGCGATCCATCACAAAGGCTTCCCCAGAGGGGCTAATATCCAACTCCTGGAGAAACGCCTGGATATCCGACAGACTGACATCAATGGCAAAGACCGCGTACAGGGAACGGGTTGCATCGTAGAGGGGCGCGATCGCAGTAATCCCCAGTTCTGCCGTGGAGGCATAGGGATACACCTCACTCCATCCCGTTGTGCCTGCTTCTAACCGGAGGGCGGCCTGATACCAGGGACGCTCACGGGGATCATAGGTGCGAGTTTCGAGCAGATCGGCCCGCTCCCCAGACCCATTGAGGCGATAGACCGTTAACTGCGGCGCACTGTCTTGATCACGGACTTCTAGGGACGGCGTGCCATCCGACCAGGGAAAAATCCCAAAAAAGTTACCGTTACTTTGGCCGACATAGAGGTTATTGACGAGATTGGGCTGGCTGGTGACATCCCAGAGGCGTTGGATAATTAATTCGGGGGTCTGAAATTGCTCCGAGGTGAGGGCGGCCGTGGACGCTTTTAGGGCTGATTGGGGTTTATCCATGACGGCTCCGAGGTACTCATTCATGGAATGGGTGGTGCCCTGACTGATTTTGAGGGCGAGCTTTTCGACAGATTTACGGCTATTGACGTAGGAGAGAAACCCACTCAAGACGATCGTGACGAGAATGGGGGCCACGATCAGGATCGGTAACGTGCGACGAATTGAGAGAACAGCCATACGATAACGCTCGAATTACTCCGTAATTTTTTCAAGGCTGGCGGCAAGGGGATTGACGGTATCTTGAAGCGTTGCCGGAGGTAAAGAACTATCGAAGTGCTGCTGCCATTGGGTGAGTTGCTGGCGTCGCCAAGCGAAATGGAGCAGGTTGATGCCGAGTTCTTGGGTGGCGCGGAGGGTGGGTGTACTCAGGGGGAAAGCGCGATCGCGTCGCCATGTGGAGGTCAAATCCCCCAGGATGACCACAATCCCCCCACCCGCAGCGATAAAGAGCGGCTGACCCTCGATGGTGGGCAGCAGCGCAAAGGTGAACGGCTCATACCGGAGCGGATGGGCAGTGCTCAAAATTGCCTGGAGGGGGGTTTGGAATTGGGCGGCGAGATCCGCAATGGCTGGATAGCTGGCCTGCAGTTGGGCCAGGAGTTGCCGCTGGATGGCCTGAAATTCCGTGGCGAGTTCGGGACGGATGGAGGTTAGGCTGGGGTCTTGTTCTGCTTCGGCGATCGCGCGCTGCAACTCCCCGTAAAGCTCCATCGACTCGCTCAATTCAGCATCCCACTGCACACAGAGCAACTTACCCGCTTCCAAATGCCGACTCAGTCCCCCGATCTCTAATTCACTCCAGGAGTCCGGGTTGCGGACATAGAGAAAATCACAGGTGGGGGGATGGTTGGGGTGGAGCGGGTGGGGAGCCGCATCAAGATGGCCGTTGATGTGGGGATATTGATACACAGCCCCGGCGAGAAAATCCCCAAATGCCTGGAGATCCGAGGCGGGGGTCTGTTCCCCACGGCCGAAGACTAAACTTCCGTGGGGACGAGCCCGCACCAACACCCGATGGCGTAGGTCAGGTTGGCCAATCTTGGGGCGAAACACATCCGGGGCATTCTGTAGCCTCACCATCTCCCCGCTCGACGGCAACAGGAGCCGACAGAGTTCGATCTCGTTGGCATGGGGGGCGGTGGTTTTTTCATCAATGCGGAAGGTTTCTTTGACCAGGGGGGAGACCGATTTCCGGGTCAGGGAATCGGGGTCCACATGGCGGATCGTCAGATACACCGGCAGGGGCGTGGGGTTGAAGTTTTCCGAGGCGAGGCGAAAGGAAATCGGCTCGGTGACGACAATAAAATTACCGTGCAGATCGATCGCCATACCGGGCTGAATTTCGAGCCAGCGACCATCTTGATATTGCGATCGCACATCCGTCGGAGCCACGATCACCCGCACCCCCAAACCATAGACAATGCCCGCTTGGTACAACGACTGATAATGGAAACTCTGGCTTTGGCGATGGTAGCGATGGGCCAATTGCCACCGTTCCGCATTCATTAACAGCCCATCCGTCACCTGTAACCGCTGAAATGGTTGCAGGGGGGGGGGAAACCAATCCAAACTCATACCTTTTTCTCCAACACAAACCTTACTCACTCACCACGGATACACTCACCACTGATACATTGTGTCACCATCTCTGATGTTTCACGGGTTTTGCGGGGTATTCAAACACTGTTGCCCATACTTTCAGTATCTTCACTTATATATAATTCATAGCTGCAAAATGCTGGCTTTTCTTGTTCAATAACTTTACGAACGAGATCCGGATCGATGGGGGTGGCGGGGTGCGATCGCAACTCCACCACAAAATGATAGGGCTGCCCGCCCCCCATCGTCGCCTCCCGACCCAAGCGCGTCTCACCCATCACAAACCCCCGCCCCCCCAACTCCGTAATTTGGATATGGGGTTCACCCTCCTCCACCTCTAGGGGCAGGCCAGTAAACAGGTGAATCGCATAGCGCAGGCCCCGCCGCGTTCCCCGCCAACGGTACAACTGCAACGCCCCCGCAATTAACCGCCGCTGCGTCGCCAATGTTAACTGGGGCGTTAACGGCCACCCCACCCAATAGGCCAAAAACGGAATCAACGCATCCGGAGCCGTGCGGGGATGTAAATAGGCCCACAGACTATTGAGGATCTGCACATCTGGCTCAAAGGCCTGCTCAAAAATCTTTAAAAACCGCCCGACAAAATCCACCTCCCGGTAAACATCGGGCAAAAAATCCAAATACAAACTGCGCGGCCGCACCAACACCTGAAAATCCGCCGACTGCTGGGTAGGTTGTCCCCCGGTGGTGGTGGTGTAGGTGGCGACAAACTGACCCCTGTAGTCGAGTTGTAATGGCATTCCCGGCGGACGACCCAACGGCGACTCAAAGAAATCCGCATCCACCTGAAAATACAGCACCACCTCCATCCGGCCAGCGGGGGGGATTTCGTTGCCTTCGCCCCCCACTTGACACCATGGGGCTGGAAAATCCCCCTGGACATCAAGCTCTACCCGCAGGGGGTCTGCTGTTAGGTTTTCGAGGCGTACCAAGAGTTCACTGGGCTCGCCGGGGTAGATCACCAAGGTGCAGTCCTGCGGGGTGGTCTCCTCGGTGGGGGCGGCGAGGGTGATTTGAGACCGTTGATCATGACTGGCTGCGATCGCTTGATGACGACCCTCCGGCAATTTCATCGCCGTCAGTTGCATCCGGATGGGAAATGTATCACGGGTTTGGGTCATAACCAATCAATCAATAGGGCAAAACACAAGATAATCACCGGCTAAATCACACTAATCACATGGCTAGAGCGCAACAGATCATCTCGCCAAGAACAGATTAACCCCAAGGCTCCCGGTGCCACATGGGCTTCCTGGGCAAGGGTGCGCTCCCAACCGTCAGCGGTGCGAATCAAGCGGAAAAGTTGAATCGTGCCGAGGTACCGGACTCCCAACTGAGCTTGAAACAGCGTGATGATATCAGAGGCATACACCGGCCGGCCAAACTCCCAACCCTGACCGTCTAAGCCTCCGATCACTGGGTTGAGAAAGCGATAGAGTTGGGATTCTAGACTGGTGCGGATATGTTGCTGGGCGAGGGGTTCTCGGTACTCCGGTTCGAGGGCCACTTCAATATGCACCGCGACCCCCACATAGTCCGGCTCGCGGCAGCGCACTTCCACCCCCAGGAGGCGACGGTCATCAAGGTAGGCCAAAGTTGATTCAATCAAGGCCGGGGTGAGGCTAAGTTCTGCCGGGGATGTGCCGTAGCCCTCGGTGATCCGTTGGACAGCGAGTTGAGGGACGAGGACGAGTTCCACCGTGCCGGCCTGTTCTTTGTGGGTGGTGGGGAGGCAGCGGGCGCGGGCGATCGCCCCTTGGCCGCCTTGGAGAGCGAGGGTTTCAAAATCTTCGGTGGTGACGGCGCGATCGCGCGTTCGCAGCAACTTCGGCACGCGCAACACCGCCCCTTCTAGGGTTTCCCCATCCGACCCGTGGCGGGCCGGTGCGTGGTTCGTCACCTGGGCCACATAGGGCACAGCGGATTTGACAATCCGGATCGTATCGCGCTGCACATTGCCCTGTTGGCCGCCGCCCGTCCGGTACGACACCATCGTCAACATCGCTCCCCTCGGCGGTACGGCCCCATACTGACGCTCTCCCTTTTTGCGGGTCATCGCCGTCGGATCAGGGGCCGCAGCGATCAATTGCGGCTGTCGCCATTGATCCATTTGATCCAACAATTGGGCCGACTCACGGATCAACGGGCCAAACTGAATCTCCCCCGTGCGCGAATCTAAGGTGTAGTGCAAATCCTCCGCCCCAGAATCGGCAAAATCTTCCACTTCCTGCCACCGCTGCGGTAAGCCCCCCGGCGGTGTGACGCGCAAATATTCATCATCGCGGCGGGGCAAAATCGGGGCCCCTTGGAGGCGGAAGGTTTGGCCCGGTAGGCCGTCACTTTCGCCGAGAATTTCATTGGCGATCGCGATCGACTGCGTCGCGCTCACGGTTCCCCCCAAAGCCCGGCAACCCATCCCCACAATACGCGGTGAATTCAAGTACCCCGGTTGGTCTACCGTTGCC
>CAZCWE010000081.1:0-12505 GCA_964502285.1 uncultured Spirulina sp.
GAGGTTTAACCCCGTCCCCCCAGCTTTGAGGGAGAGCAGGAAGATTTGCGGGCCGTTGGTGTCGCTTTGGAAGCGATCGATCATTTCTTGGCGGCGGGCGCGGGGGGTGGAGCCGTAGAGGAAGAGGACTTCAGTGTCAAGATGGCGGCTGAGGTAGGCTTGGAGGAGTTTGCCCCATTCGGCGAACTGGGTGAAGATCAAGGCGCGATCGCCCTCGGCGACAACCTCCTCTAACATCGCATGGAGCCGCAACAGTTTCCCCGATCGCGCCCCGCTGATCAGATCCGTTTCGCCGAGGTATTGCGAGGGATGATTGCACACTTGCTTGAGGCGCGTGAGGAGGGTCAAGATTAAGCCGTGACGCTGAATCCCCTTCGCCGCTTCGATGTTCACCAGTGAAGTATCCACCAACTGTTGATAGAGTTGGGCCTGTTCCGCCGAAAGACCACAATAGACGGTCATCTCTTGCTTTTCGGGGAGGTCTTGGATGATGGTTTTATCGGTTTTGAGGCGGCGGAGGATGAAGGGGCGGACGAGGGAGCGGAGAATTTGCAGGGAGTTGCGATCGCCATATTTCTCAATTGGGGTGGCAAACCGTTTTTGGAAAAACTGCTGATCGCCTAGGAAGTTGGGATTGAGAAAATCGAGAATTGACCACAATTCCGTGAGGCGATTTTCCACCGGGGTTCCGGTCAGGGCAATGCGGAATCCGGCATTGAGTTGGCGCACCGCTTGGGATTGCTTGGCTTGGGCATTTTTGATGTTTTGGGCTTCATCTAACACCACCCCCGACCATTTCATCTGCTCTAGGGTCTTCACATCCCGATACACCAGGGAATAACTCGTCAAGACCAAATCTTGCTTTTGGGTGGCGAGGACGAAGGGTTTGCCCTTTTTGCGCTTTTCACCGTGGTGAACCCAGGTGGACAGGGTGGGGGCAAATTTTTGAATTTCCCGCTCCCAGTTGCTCAACACTGAGGTGGGACAAACGACGAGGGTGGGGCGATTGATCGCATCGTTTTCCTTCAGGTGCAACACAAAGGCGATCAATTGCAGGGTTTTGCCCAAGCCCATATCGTCGGCTAAACAGGCTCCGAGGCTCCATTGTTCGAGGAAGGCAAGCCAGGTCATGCCACGAATTTGGTAGGGGCGCAGCGTGCCGTTGAACCCATCGGGCTGGGGCAGGGGTGCGATCGCTTTATTGTCCACCAGCGCCGCGATCAGTTCCTTGAGCTTCCCCGTGGCGGTAAAACTGACCACCGGCAATTTAGCCAAAAGTTGCGCTTCCCCCGTGCTAAACCGCAGCGCATCTTCCACGGTTAGATCCAAATTCGTATCCGAATCGGCCGTTAAGATCGCCTGGGCCGCTCGCACGTCGGCCGGTTGGAGGGCCAGCCATTCCCCATTCACCTCCACGAGGGGGGATTTTTGGTCGAGTAGCTGTTCAAACTCTTCGGGGGACACGGTTTGCTCCCCGATCGCCAATTCCAAGCTGTAGATCAACGCGGTTTTTAACCCCAAGCGTTCGCCGCGTTTGCTGCGGACTTTGGCGGTGATTTTGATCCCCAACCGTTTTTCCCCCGCGCCCGGTGCTAAACCCGGCGGCAGCAGCACCATCACCCCGGTGTCTTGGAGTTGTTGCACCCGCGCCCGCACCAGTTCGTAGGCTTCGATGGGGTTGAGCAGACAGCGCACCGGTTTCGCATCGGTGAGACTAGCCCGGATCGGCTCGTAGATTCGGGCGGCCAACCCCAGACCGCGCAGCAGGGTTTCCTGGGGGTCTTCGAGGACTTGATCCTGCACCGTCAACTGATCGACGGGGTTTTTCCAAATGGTTTCGGCTTCGATCGCACAGGTCGCATCGTGGATCGAACACAGGGTATAGTTCAACTTCCAATCCATCTGGCCCCAGGCCATTTCGCCGGGGGTGGGGGGAATCAGGTCGAGGCAGAGGCGGAATTGATTTTGATTGAGTTTTTCTGTGGCAGGGGTGGCGATCGCCTCTTGCACCGGCGATCGCCAGGTGGTCAGCACCGTATCCAACCGCCGCAAGGCTTCCGGGGTGGTTTCCACCGGGGCCTGTTCCGGTTGGGCCAAGGCCTGGAGCCACGGTTGCGCCAGGCTCTCCCGCTGGCCCGGCGGCGCAAAGGATACCCAGGGGCGAATCTGGGCATCCACCACATAACTTAAAAAATTCAGCACCACCGTTTGGGCATCAATCCAGGGGTCTTTCCGTTTCGGTTTTGCCCAGAGGGTGTCCTCCGTGGCATAGGCGCGGCACAGCCCCGGCATCGCCTTCGCAAACATCGTCAAGCGGGCTTGATCCACCGCACTATCCAGCAGCGGATACCACCCCGCCGCTTTGTCTAAAATTCCCGGCAACACCTTGCCCCGCGCCAACAGATCCAAACTCCAGCGATACACATGGGACCAAAACCGCAGCGCATCCCCCAGGAAGGCCTTGCGCACCTGGAGCGAATTGAGCGGTAAATGGCGCAGGACGACGGCAGCATCAGCGGCAGAGAGTTTGATCCCTTCGACTTGCCACCAATGCAGGGGGAGCTTGCCAATATCACTAATATCTTCTTCGTCCCCGGACAGCACCGGCAACAGTTCCGTTGCCTCGGAGCGCGATCGCCGTCGAGAAGAAGGGCGATCGCCGCGACTGGGCAGGGCGAAAATTTCCGTACCGATGGGCAGATCCGCCGTTAACTCAGAGGGCCAAAAAGAGCGCGATCGCACATAATTCTGTAGCTTCGGGCCCGACATTGCCGCCGGATGTTGCGCCACCTCCACCGGAGCCTCCGTCGGCGTGGGAGCCGCCAAACGCCAGGTTTCTCCCCATAGAAAGAAATAACTCTCCGAAGGCTTGCAAATCCAACTCCCATGTAAAATTGCCATCGTTGCTGTTGCCAGTCGTTTTCTAAGGTATTGCGGAAGATTATCAACCCTATCACCAGTGTCTCAGGGCGAGGCTAAAGTGCTAGGATTGCCAAAGAAGAAGGAAATATGAAGTAAGAAAGGACAAGCACACAAGATGCAAGAATTTAACAAGTCGATATCCTTCGATGGACGGGATATTCGGCTCCAGACTGGACTACTTGCCCCACAGGCTGGTGGCTCAGTGCTGATTCAATCCGGAGAAACCGCAGTTTTAGTCACCGCAACACGCTCTACAGGTCGGGAAGGTATTGACTTTCTCCCCCTCTTGGTTGACTACGAAGAAAGGCTCTATGCTGCGGGTCGGATTCCAGGGGGATTTCTGCGCCGGGAAGGCAGACCGCCCGAAAAAGTGACCTTGACGAGTCGTTTAATTGACCGTCCGCTCCGTCCCCTATTTCCCCAGTGGCTCCGAGATGATATTCAAATCGTGGCCACCACCCTCTCAATGGATGAGCAAGTTCCGCCAGATATTTTGGCGGTCACGGGTGCATCCGTTGCTGTCATCTTGGCACAAATCCCGTTTTGTGGCCCAATGGCAGCCGTGCGAGTCGGGCTTGTAGGGGATGATTTTATCATTAACCCGACGTTTAAAGAAATTGCAGAAGGCGATCTCGATTTAGTCGTGGCCGGAACTCCGGACGGCGTGGTGATGGTGGAAGCTGGCGCGAACCAACTGCCGGAACAGGACATCATCGAAGCGATCGAATTTGGCTACGAAGCCGTCCAAGATTTGATCGCGGCCCAGCGGGAGTTAATGGCGGATTTAGGGTTGGAATTAGTCCAAGCCGAAGCCCCCGTCACCGATCCTGCCCTGGCTGACTTTGTGGCGAAACAGGCGACCAAAGGCATTGAAGGGGTGTTGCGTCAGTTTGACCTCGACAAGCCCGCCCGGGATGAAGCCCTCGACGCGATTAAAGCCGCCGAAGTGGTGGAAAAAATTGCCACCTTGGCCGAAGATGACCCGGTGCGTGTAGCCGCTGAAGCCGATGGGAAAGCGGTGGGCAAAGTGTTTAAAGCCCTCACCAAAACCCTGATGCGCCAGCAGATTGTCAAAGACGGGGTGCGCGTCGATGGCCGCAAACTTGATGAAGTGCGGCCGATCAGTTGCCAAGTGGGGGTGTTGCCCGCACGGGTGCATGGGTCGGGTCTGTTCCAACGGGGGTTAACGCAGGTGCTGTCCCTGGCGACCTTGGGCACGCCGAACGATTCCCAAGCGATGGATGATCTCCATCCGGATACCGAGAAGTATTACCTGCACCATTACAATTTCCCGCCCTACTCGGTGGGAGAAACGCGGCCGATGCGATCGCCCGGTCGTCGGGAAGTGGGCCACGGTGCCCTGGCTGAGCGGGCTATTCTGCCGGTCTTGCCGTCTCGCGATGAGTTTCCCTACGTGCTCCGGGTCGTTTCCGAGGTGCTTTCTTCTAACGGGTCGACCTCCATGGGTTCCGTGTGCGGTTCCACCTTGGCGTTGATGGATGCCGGTGTGCCGATCAAAAAACCCGTCAGCGGCACTGCCATGGGCTTGATCAAAGAAGGCGACGAAGTGCGCGTGCTCACGGATATTCAAGGCATTGAAGATTTCTTGGGGGATATGGACTTCAAAGTCGCCGGGACGGCTAACGGCATCACGGCCCTGCAAATGGACATGAAAATCACCGGTCTGTCCATGGATGTGATTAAGCAAGCGGTGGAACAGGCCCAAGCCGGACGACTCCACATCCTCGACAAAATGCTGGCGGTGATCGATACCCCCCGTGAGGAACTCTCACCCTACGCGCCGCGCCTCCTGTCGATCAAGATTGATCCTGACCTGATTGGGTTGGTGATTGGGCCCGGCGGCAAGATGATCAAAGGCATCACCGAACAAAGTGGAGCCAAGATCGATATTGCCGATGATGGTAATGTCACGATCTACTGCAATGATCCCGAAGGGGCCGCCATGGCCAAGCGGATTATTGAAGGCATGACCCGCAAACTCAACGAAGGCGAGGTCTATTTCGGCAAAGTCACCCGCATCATTCAGATCGGGGCGTTTGTGGAAATCTTGCCGGGGAAAGAGGGGATGATTCACATTTCCCAACTGGCGGATTATCGCGTCGGCAAAGTCGAAGATGAAGTGGCCGTGGGGGATGAAGTGGTGGTGAAGGTGCGCGAGATTGACTCGCGGGGCCGGATCAACCTCACCCGTTTGGGCATTCATCCCGATGAAGCGGCAGAAGCACGGGCATCTGCTGGCTAAGTCTACCCAACGTTGGCCGGACTAAGCCATGGCCGATAGGGACAAAAAAGCAAGGGGCGATCGCTTCTTGCTTTTTTGTGATCAAAGGATCGATCGCGCTGCGGGGACAATCTGAATCGTTCCCCCCTGGGGGGGTATCCCCTAACGCCTTACCAAATCAAGTGTTGTATCCATACCCCCTCTTGAGTCCACCGAAAGAAACGTGCTATCTTAATTAGGTAAAGATTTACAACACCCCCCTAAACCGTTGTTTGAACTCACTTGGTTCTTTCTAGGCGTTGATTTAGATGCCCCTTACACCGCCCCCGTCAAACAAGGCCGCTGGCAAGCCTTCGGCTGGGCCTGCTTCCTCGTCTCCGTGCCTGTGTTTGTGCAAGCACCCTTAGTCCGTTGGTTTCCGGTGCTCAGTTTGTTCTTGACGGGGGGGTTGTGGGCGTTGGCGTGGTGGCTGTCCCATCGGTATCCGCAGCGGTGGTGGGGCGACTTGGTGCAGGGGTTTAGCTGGAGTTGGCTGGCGGGGTCTCTCTATTGGGGTTGGTGGCGCAGTGAACCGTTGATGCATCTACCCATTGAAGCGATCGCCCTCCCCATCGCCATCTGGGGCATCCGTCACGGTTGGGGCAAAATTGGCCACAGCTTCTACCTCGGTTCCCTGGTGGGCACAGCGATCACCGATGGCTATTTCTACCTCACCGACTTGATCCCCTATTGGCGGCAGGCCATCGATGCCCCCCCGGAAAGTATTTCGATCATTCTGCGCGAAGCCGTGGCCAAGATGGAAACCCCTTGGGGCATGGGCTGTGCTGTCCTGTTGATTACGCTGTTGCTGGCGTTGGGATGTGTGCCATTAAAACGACCCTCCCTCGCTGCGTGGGTGTTTAGTGGGGCAGTCTTGAGCACCCTGGTGGTGGACGGTTTGTTTTGGGCCTCGGTGTATTTTGTCCTTTAGAACGGCGCGATCGCACCCTTGAGAACAGGTGCATTTCCTTCAAGATGGCATTTTAAGCATTCACCCGTACAATATAAAGCCAAGACCCTGCCTGTTCTCCATCCTATGAAACTGCCCGTATGAATTCGGGAATTCTTCCATATCTATTACTGCGCACCACGACCGGCAAACGCTACTTGCCGTTGGTGGGTCGTAACCATTGGACGGTTGGGCGGGGAGCCGAGAATAATTTTGTGATTCCGGATCGGTGGATTTCCCGGAACCATGCCATGTTGCAATATACCGAGACCGGCGTTTTTTATCTGATTGATCTCGGCAGTCGCAACGGTACGTTTATTAACGGGCGGCGGGTGAATGTGCCCGTAGTGCTCAAAAGTGGCGACCATGTCACCTTTGGTCAAAGTGAACTGCGGTTTTTCTTTGGCAACGCCAACCAAGACCCGACAGACTTACTCAGCGCCAAAGATACCCAAACCTCCGTACTCCATGTGCGGCGTTTGATGTCGGTGTTGGTGGTGGATATTCGGAATTTCACGGTCTTGACCCGGAAACTCGATGAGAAAATTCTCTCCAATTTAATCGGGGATTGGTTTCGGCAAGCGGGTCAGATTATCCGTGAATCGGGGAGTTGGGTGGATAAATATATCGGCGATGCGGTGATGTCGATCTGGTTCCATGGGGAGCAAGCGATCGCCAAAGATGATGTCCTCTCGATTTTCCAAGCCGTCAGCGACCTCAACAAAATGACCGCCGACCTCGGCAACCACTACACCTTGCCCTTCCCCCTGCGCATTGGCGTGGGGATTAACACCGGCTACGCCATGGTGGGGAATACCGGGACGGGCGATCGCCCCGACTACACCGCGATCGGCGACACCGTCAACGCCGCCTTCCGCCTCGAATCCTGCACCAAACAAATTCACCGCGACATCGCCCTCGGCGAATCCACCTACAACTACCTCGCCGACCTCGGCCGCGCCCAACAACGCTTCAGCCAATACACCGTCTCCCTCAAAGGCTACGAAACCGAGACGATCACCTACGCCTCCACCTTTGAAGACCTCGATAATTTCCTCCTCGATAAATTCCTCTGGGACAACAACGTGATTCAATAATCTGTTTAGATCCAGTCAATCAATCGGCATCATTCAGAGCATGGCCTTTTTCGGATCAAGTCCTGACGATTTGGGGGCAAAAGCTGATCTCCAACGATCAGCCCGTTCTGCCTTTTTTTCTGTTGATGAGCGATCGCAGCAAAACAATCCGCATAAAAAATCTAGATACGACCAGATACCATCTTGAAGGCTATTTTCTAGGAGTTGAAACTCATGTTTGTTTTGTTGAGTTCTGTCACAAAAAATCTTAAATATATTGGCATTGCGGGTTTAAGTGTTGCACTGACAAGTGCTCTGATGCCGGGGGCGATCGCAGCAGAATTTGCTGACTTTTTGTTCATCGTGGATGAATCCGGCTCAATGGCAGGTGAACATACCTGGTTAGGCAATATGATTAGCGAGCTGGATGTGAGTTTACAAGCGAAAGGAGTGGGCACAGGCACCGCAGCCAATCGCTTCGGCTTAGTGGGGTTTGGTAAATCGAATGCGGGAGAATTGGGGCGATCTTTCTCCCTTGGTGGTCAACAATTTGGTGATGCTGTGGCCTTTGCACAAGCAACTCAACAATTAGTCACCAGTGGCAATGATGAAGATGGGTATGCAGGCATCGATTTTGCCTTTAATCAGTATCAATTCCGAGAAGATGCTGCTGTTAATATTGTGCTCGTCACGGATGAAGATCGCGACATTGGAAATTCTGTCCTATCGTTTTACAACACCCTGAATCAACTGCAACAGCATGACGCACTCTTAAATGTAGTGGTGAATTATTCAGCGCGAGATGCACAAGGTCAACAGGTGATTGGTGCCGATGGCCACGGGAATGCTTTTGTGGCTGATGGTGCAGGTGGCTATCAAACCACTGCATTCAACTCGACAAATGCGCTCATTCGTCAGAGTGGCACAACAGGGCAAGATTATGTCAATTTAGCCTGGGCAACGGGAAATCAGACGGTGACGGGAGCCATGTGGGACTTGAATATGTTGCGCAGTGGGGGGCAAAGTGCGGCATCTTTTACGCGAGCATTTATGGATATCAAAGCGGAAGAAGCCTACCGTCAAGGAGGCAAAGACCCTGAGAACGTACCGGAACCCGGAACAACGTTATTAGTGACGGGGTTAGCCCTCGGAATTGGCAAGAAATTCAGAGATCGCGCTGTCTAATCGCAACGAAAGAGTTGGCACTTGTGCAAAATGAATTCTTCCCATCTGTGCAAGAACGGGAAGAATTTAATCGGCTTAATAATGCAGACACGGGAGTTTAGATCGCTTGGGCCACGATCGCACGATGACGAATCGTGTTGGGGGTGATCGTGGGTGGGGCAAATCCGGCGGCTTGGAATTCTTGCTCGATATCCAAGGCGAAGTATTGATCGAGGTAGGGTTCGGTGCTTTTGAGCAGGGTCAGGATGTAGGGGGGCATTTTTTGGTAAATCTGCGATCGCGGATTCATATCCATGATTGCGAAATGACCACCGGGCCGGAGGAGTCGCCGCGCTTCTTTGCAGATATCGCGGGCCGCCGTCAGGGGCAATTCATGGAAGACCAGACAGGCGGAGACGAGATCAAAGGAGGCAGCGGGGAGGCCGGTGTGTTCTGCGGCTCCATGTCGCCAGGTGATCGAGCGTTGCTGTTGTTCACTGTGGTATTGAGCGACTGCCAGGAAGTAGGGCGACAGTTCCAACCCGGTGATCTGAGCATCGGGGTAGGTATCCTGAAGGGCGAAGGTGCTCATGCCGATGCTACAGCCGAGATCGAGAATGTCGCGGGGTGGGGTGGCGATTTGTGACAGTAAGACCTCGTGATAGCTCGATCGCAGGTGTTGATCGCCGCGTTTGTCGCCGTCTTTGTCGGAATTGGGATAGAGGGGAGCGTGGACGGTATAGGCGGCGCATTCGACTTCGAGGGCGGCATCCCAACTGAGGTTGCCTTGATCGTAGGCGTGGAAGGAGCGGCGATAGTAGTCGGGATAGAGGAGGTCGGGGTTTTCCACTTGGGCGCGGCGGGGTTCCCAATCCAGTTGACGCAGTGCGGCGACGCGATCGCGCCACGGTACGCCAATCCGTTCAGCGCGGTTAATCATCATCGCTCGGGCCCGGTTTTTGGCGAAGGCGGCGAGGGGTTTGATGCTGAGGAGGGTATTAACCGCGTGGGTGGCGAGACGGGGGGCGGTGGAGGTCGCAGTCATAGATTTGTTAATTCAAAGATATCGGCACTATTGCTTAGTATGGGGCAGGGGGGGAAGGGGTGCGATCGCTCCGTAAGGTTTTGTTAACTTATGCGATCTGGGGGCGTTTTCCGGGGCTCGCGGGCCTGTTCTGCCAGCCAGTAGCCCACCGCCAACCCGATCAAACTCATTGTTAAATCCAGACCGCTAAAGGTGCGCACGGGCGAAAGGGCTTGGGTGAATTCATCCACCACCGTAATAATCCCAAACCCTAAGGGAAAGAGAGGAATACGCCAACCCCACAGGCTGATTCGCCGTCCTCGTAAGATCCGATGCCCCAGATAGGTCGCCACGAAATAGAGGAAAAAATGTCCGATCAGGTCGTAGTGGGGAATCCGACCCAAATACTCCGGCAGGTTATCGGTATAGGCCAACATCGCAATCATCACCAACAGCAGCCCGTAGATGACTCCCAAGACCCAGGAAATCGGTTGCACAGCAGTTTTCATGATCGTGACCTCACGGAGCGTTACAGTACGTTTTACTTCAAGGCTTTTGCCAGCCATTCCGTCAGTTGTTGGGGGGATTGGGCGACGCGAATTTTGGCGGCTTTGTAGGCGGCGATTTTTTCGGTGGCGGTGTTGGTGTGGGGGAGGGCGTGAACTTTTTGGGCGGCGATCGAGGTGGCGGAATCGCCGGGCGGGGCGGTGATGGGGAGGGTTTGCCCGGCCACATAGGCAAAAATGGGCTTATCAATATTGGGGGGAATGACCGTGGCGGCGGCTTCGTTGCCCCAGAGGTGTTGTTCAAGGAGGACGATCGCTTTCGTGTCGTCGTTGTTGGCAAAGAGGGGAATCCAGTCGGCGAAGGTCGTGCCCAAAATCGACCCAGTGCCAAGGTGAACGGCGACGGATTGCCCGATCCCGGCTTGGCTCAGTTCCCAAGCGATCGCATCCCCGACGCGATCGGTGCGGTCAATGATGCCCACCGACCCGACGCTGTAGCATTGGGGGTCAAGGGTTCCCACCAGAAACCGATCCGGCACGATCAAGCCCGCACTCCCGGCCCCCAAAATCACCGTTCCTGTGGCCTTGGCGCGGTTAATCAGAGAAAGGGTATCCAAAGGCGGCACTTGGGGCGGCACGAGGACAAGCTGACGAATCCCGGCGGCGATCGCTTCTAGGGCCGCATCCGCCACCTGATCCGGCGGTACACAGACGACGCTGGTATCAATGTCGCCCACGGCTGCGATCGCCTGCTCCACCAGGTCAAACACCGGGATATCCTCCACCTGGGTTCCCCCCTGCCCCACACTCACCCCCGCCACAATTTCCGTCCCGTAGCGACGCATCGGCGCGATCATCCGTTGGGCGAGGGGTTCGTGAATGCCTTGGAGCAGAATATGGTTGGTTTGAATAAGGGGAAACATCATAGAAAATCGGGATCAGTGAGGACGGGGAAATCAGGGGGACTTATGCCATTAAGGCGGCGAGGAGTTGGTCAATGGTGGTGACATCTTGGACGGGTAAGGTGTCCAACGCCGCGAGATCCCAGGTGGTCAAGCCTCCGGGGCAGTAGAGCACCAGTTTGGGGAGGGGTTTGAGGCGTTCAGTGGGGGCGGGGGCGACGGGTTGGGCCCGCCGTTGCCGACTGACAGCGAGGGCGGTGGGGCGTTCGAGGCGGTCATCGTTGCTGGGGGTGGGCAGTGGGGCAAGGAGGGTGGCGATCGCCTCGCCCATCACCGGAGCCAAGTCCCCCGGTAAATAGATCACCAAACTTTTCAGGTCGGGCCAGTCAATCGCCGCCTGCACCGCACGGGTTGTCTGAGCGCGGAGATCGCCATAGGGATCAACGGGCCAACTTTGGCTAGGGCGCGTCTTACTTTTGGCTAAACCATCCCAAACCATCGCCGCCACCCCCGGATTGGGGCTAATTAACCCCACCTCGCCTTTTTTGGGACTTGACCAGCCCGGTGGAGCCTTGACGGGTGAGATGATTTGCAGTTCTTGATCATCGGGATGGTCAAGGAGGGCTTGGAGTTGGGGATGCCGTGCGATCGCGGTATCGCTAAGGTTGATTTTGCCATCGAGGGCCATCACATCCCCCGCCGCATTGATCCCCAAGGGATTAATTTCAATACTGTCCAGGTCTTTACTGGCAAAGAGGTCGTACATTTTCTCGACAATATGGCTCACCGCTTGGATGCTCTCCCCCGTCAATCCCATTTGAATCGCAAGGCGACGGGCATGGAACGGCGAAAATTCGTCCTCAATCACCACGGTTTGAATATCATCGAGGGCGGCATCCACTTCTACCCCGCCGCGCCCGGAGCCCAGCAGCACCGGATGCTGAAACTGGTAGTCCAGAACGATCGCTAAATAGAGTTCCTGTTGGGTGGCGTAGCGGGCTTCGGCGAGGACGAGTTCGGGATATTCACCCGCGATCGCAATGGTGAGAATCGTTTGGGTGGCAGCGATCGCATCGATCGTATTTTCCACAAACCGAATTCCCCCCGCCTTGGCCCGTCCCCCGACACGCACCTGAGACTTCAGCACCACCGGATAGGGAACTTGTAATTTTTTAATATCACGCGGCTGGTAGATGCGTTGGGACGGCAACACCGGAATGCCCACATCCCGAAACAATGCCTTCGCCTGATACTCCAATAAATCCATGGTTGCTCAAAAATTTCGCTCATATACGGTGAAGAGATGTGACTTGAACCTTAAACCCTGATTGATTGCGCTGCCTCAGTTCAAGTCAAACTCGCCCCTCACTCAGTGTACCCTTTGGGCTTCGCTTCCTCCTGTCTGGATTGGCATCAGCTCCTTAAAAAGGCTGCAACCCTTGCCATTGGGCTAACCGTGCTGTCCCGTAGGCCGCCTCCTGTTGTGGTGATCGCTGCACGGGCACACCCAGCCGCCGCTGACGTAGGGCCGTCCAAGCCCAATTTTGCGCCCCACCGCCCGCCGTCCACACCTGAGTTAACGATGTTGCCCCCAAGGCTTGGAGGCGAGCATAGCCCTCGGCTTCGATCCGGGCCATGCTGTCGAGAAGACCATGGAGAAACGCCACCGGATCAGCGGGGC
>CAZCWE010000082.1:0-12487 GCA_964502285.1 uncultured Spirulina sp.
CACCCTGAGCGGAGTCGTTGGCGAAGCCTCCCGGAGGGATAGGGTAAGCGGCCGGGCTTCGACGACCCTCAGCCCTCAATAATCTCGTTTGATTAAAAAAAGAAATGTTAGATGTCCTAACGCTTCTGGCTACTGCTATATCTGACCCTAGCGGGCAAAATGTCCGCACTACCAGAATCCGTCGCAGTGCTCCGCCCATAGCCGTTGGCGAAGCCTGCCGCAGGCATAGGCTTGGGGGGTGGTGAAGCGACAGAGGATTTTGAGGGAGTGTGTGGGGTTTTGCGGCTGCGTTAGGCCGGTTGCCAGACGCGGATCGTGTCGTCGCTGCTGCCACTCACCAGCCACAGGGGACTAGAGCCGTTCCCTTGGCGTTCTTGGCCGAAGGCCAGGGAAGACACCGCCGCAGAATGGCCGGTTAAGGTGTCGATCGGTGTGCCACTGCCCAAATCCCACAGGATAATGTGACGATCCCAGCTTCCACTGGCCAGGACGCGACCGTTTGGACTGAGGGCGATCGCTAACACCGCATCCCGATGACTCGATAGGGTCGCCACCTCTCGCCCATCGCTCACCTGCCACACCTTAATCAGGGTGTCATCACTGCCGCTGATCACATACGCCCCATCGGGGCTAAAGGCGAGATCGTTAATCGTGCCATGGTGGCCGACGAGGGTGCGGATATTGTCCCCCGTGGCCAAATCCCAGAGCTTGATCGTTTTGTCATCACTGCTGCTGGCCAGCAGGTTCCCCTTGGGACTAATCGCCACGGATTTCACCCCCGTGAACCATTCCGAATGACCCGTCAGGGTGCGCACCAGTTGACCCGTCGCCAGATTCCAAATGCGCACGGTTTTGTCATCACTGCCGCTGATCAGGGTTTGACCATCGGGGCTGAAACGGATAGACTTCACCGTCCCGGCGTGACCGCTGAGGACATGGGTGGTGCGGCCGGGAGCGAGGGGCCAGAGTTTGATCGTCTTGTCGTCGCCGCCGCTGGCCAAGAGTTGACCGTCGGGGCTGATGGCGACAGTTTTCACCTGGGCAACACCGCTCGACCCATTGGGCTGGCCGATGGTGCGGAGGACTTGGCCCGTGGATAGGTTCCAGAGTTTGATCGTATGGTCATCGCTGCCGCTGGCGAAGGTTTGGCCGTGGCGACTGATGGCGATCGCATTCACACCGCTGCCGTGGGCATTGAGGGTGTAGACACATTGCCAATGGTGGTGCTCGCTGTGTTGACCATGGTGGGTGATCATCAGTGGAGCCGGGGTGGCTTCCATGGCCAGGGGGACGAGATCCGCGTCCGGGGGGAGGGTGGTTTGGAAGCGAGCGATCGCCGTGCGCAACTCTTGCAGTTGTTGGTCAGTGTCCGGGTCGATCTGCTGCACCTGGGTTTTGAGGCTGTCGAGATCCTGACGGAGGGGGTCAAGGTGCTGTTGGAGGGCGGTGTCAATTTTTTCGTCAAGCTGCGCTGCGAGGGTGGCTTGGTAGTCGGCGGCGATCTGTTGTACCTGGGTCGAATCGAGGCTCGTGGTGTCCGGCAAGGTGGTGAAGCGTGTTTGGAGATCGGCGATCGCTCCTTGGATTTCCGTTAACTGGCGTTCTGTCGCCGGATTGACCTGACCCGCGAGTAGCTCTAATTCCGCCAAATGATCCCGAATCCGATCGAAAAACTGCTCAATCTGATCCACGGCGGCTTCTTTAGTTTGCAGTTGATTTTCTTTAAATTCGCGCAGTTGTTGTTGGGTGCGGGTGTCGAGTTGTTGGGTTTGGGTTTTCAGTTGTTCGAGGCTATTTTTGAGGGGATTGATCGTCTTTTGGATTTGGGCGATCGCATCTTTACCCTGCTGTGATGAATCTTGAGTGCTAGCTTGAATTGTGGTGGTGGCTTGTTCGAGTTCACCGAGGCGTTCTTCGATCGGGTCAATAATTTGGTGGAGATGCGTCAACCCCGACAGTTGCTGCTGTTGTCCAAGTTTATTAATTCGGTTGCGGTTATCCATATTCAGACCCACCGTAATCGTCAACGGCACCGCCGCATACACAACTTGCTGGGTGGCCGCTGCTGCGATCGTTCCCACCACAGAACCTGCGAGAAAAACATATTCTGTAATCTCAAGCCAATAGCGTCGGGTCATAACGGTTGGGGCTGTGCAATAGAGGTCATGATTTTAATATCACGATTGTACCCAGTTTAGGGATCTTGCAACGGCGGATGATCAGAGCAGGGACGAATCTGCAAGGGTTCTGATCGCGATCGCTCCTCGAACACGGCGCGATCGCCCACCAAAAAATAGGTAATCATCTCGCCTTTCCCCTTCACCTCAATCGGGCCACGGGGTACACAGTCAAAGCGCGACTTGATCAACTCATAGGTGACCGGCGAAAGCTGAATTTGTCCCGCTTCGCCTTGGGACTCCATCCGCGAAGCCAAGTTCACCGTATCGCCCCACAGATCATAGGTAAACTTTTTCATGCCAATCACCCCCGCCACCACTGACCCCGAATGCATCCCAATTCGCAGTTTCAGCGTTTCCCCGGTGCGGGCATTAAAGGCCTTGAGCACCGTGACCATATCCAAGGCCATGGCGGCTACCGTTTCGGCGTGGTAGGGGTTCGGCTCCGGTAAGCCCCCCACCACCATGTAGGCATCGCCAATGGTTTTGATTTTTTCGAGTTCATGGCGATCGCTTAACTGATCAAACTCCGAAAAAATTTCATTGAGCACTTCCACCAACCGCTTCGGCGGCATCCGTTCCGCCACCTGGGTAAAATCCACCAAATCCGCAAACAGCACGGTCACATGCTCGTACTGTTCCGCGATCACGCTCTCCCCCACCTTGAGCCGTTTGGCGATCGCAGCGGGCAAGGTATTGAGCAATAACCGCTCCGATCGGGCCTGCTCCACCTCCAGCTCCTGCAAACTTTTGCGCACCGACATTTCCGCCAATTCCAACTGCATCACCTTTTCTTCCCACCCGGCATAGAGGTCTTGCAGTCGTTCCGTCATCTGATTAAAAGCCCGCGCCAAGACCCCCACCTCATCGTCCGTCATCACCGGAGCCATTTGCCGAAAATCCCCATCCGCCACCCGAATCGCCGCCTCTTTAATCGCCACAATCGGCCGGGTAATCTGCCCACTAAACCACGAGACCCCCACCATCACCAACACCACCGACCCCGACCCCACCACAAACATCCCCCAAGCCAACTGTCGCGCCGGGCGAAATGCCTCTGCTTGGGTGATTTCCACCAGCAGCGCCACCTGTAATTCATCCACCCAACGGGAATAGCCAATCACCGGCACACCAGCATAGTCTAGATACAGCCCGCCGCCATCCTGTTGGTTGATCGCTTTGTCAATGCCCTCGGAATGCACCCCTCTGGGATAGTCTTCTTTGCCGAAGCGATCGCCGGACACAAAGGCATTGTAAGCATCCACTAGATAGCTCGTCCCGCTTTGCCCCAAGCCCACCCGCTCGGTGACAATCCGATCCATTTGTTCGAGGTTGAGATGCACAGCAAGCACCGCCACCACTTGCCCCCGCGCATCACCGAGGGGCGTGGAAATGGTAATCGTCGGGCGGTTGGTCACTGGGGACGGATAGACACTTTGCACATAGGTTTCCCGTAGACCCTCGGTGAAATAGCTATCTTTGACGCGATATTCCCCTTCGTGCTGCGGATTCGTGGAGAGGATGACCCGCCCGCCCTCCTTGTCGAGAATCATGATTTCAGCGAGTTCCGGACGACTGGCGAGGGTGGAGGCGAGCAGGCGTTTGGTTTCAACGTAGGCGGAGTCGAGGGCGGCGCGATCGCGCCGGTCGGGATCTTGCAACAGGGCCGGGAGGCGATCGCGGATTTCGTTGAGTTGGGCGATCGCCGTCGTTGCTTCCCGCTGGTTATCAATCCACAGGGTAATCGCGTCGGCTTTGAGCAGTGCTGACACCCGCAAGCGGTCAAACACCAGACGAGTGATCAGTACCCGTGCTCCTAAGAAGGTCAAAGCCCCAACACTGATCACCGTCAGGAGGGATAGGAGCGAAAAATAACTGACCAAGCGAATCCGCAGGCTTTTCGACCAAAATTGCACGGTCAATTCAAGAGGCGACGAGCCGTAAATATGTTTTATTCTAGCCTTTGTTTTTTCAGCGTCGAGGGGCGATCGCTCTCCCCCGCGTGATGATCATGCCCCACAATGTCGATTCACCCTTGAGCCTATCCCCGCCGCACCCCCATACAATGCCCAGCTCCCACAATGGCAGCACTTATCGTGAAGGATCGACCCCGCCAGCGGTCTGGCTTCCTCGCCTGCTGCAAAATCTTCGCCATAATGCGAGAGAGATGTAGATCTGCAAATTAGGACTCCAACGATGACAGAAACTAACCTGCAAATGGTGCAACTGGGCCCCCAAGGGCCAACGGTTCCCGCCTTGGGCATTGGAACCTGGGCATGGGGGGATTCCCTGTTTTGGAACTATGGCGATGATTATGGTGCGTCGGAAGTCGAAGCGGCGTTTCAGGCAGCGATCGCAGCGGGGATCACCTTTTTTGACACGGCGGAAGTCTACGGCTTGGGGAAATCCGAAACGCTCCTCGGTCAGTTTAGCCAAGCTTGCGATCGCCCCGTCCAACTCGCCACCAAATTCGGCCCTGCGCCTTGGCGGTGGTCTGCCGATGCGGTGCATGATGCCGTCACCGCCAGCCTCAAACGCCTCCAAAAACCCAGCATCACCCTCTACCAAGTCCATTGGCCCTTTACCTTCTTCCTCAGCCAAGAGATCCTCTTAACTGCCCTGGCCGCTGAAGTCAAGCAAGGCCGCATCGAAGCCGTCGGCGTGAGCAACTATTCCACCGCCCAAATGCTCGAAGCCCACGAAATCCTGAAACGTCAAGGCATTCCCCTCGCTGTTAATCAAGTCCAATATTCCCTCCTCCACCGCCACATTGAACGCAACGGCATCCTCCGCCAGGCCCAACAATTGGGCATCACGATCCTCGCCTACAGCCCCCTCGCCCAAGGGTTACTCACGGGCAAATACACCCGCGATCGCACCCCCAGCGGCCCCCGCCGTTGGGATAGCCGCTTCAACGCCGACGGCCTCGCTCGGATCGCCCCGGTTCTCGACCTCCTCCACCGCTACGGAGAGGAATACGACAAAACCCCCGCTCAAGTCGCCCTCAATTGGCTGATCGCCCAACCCGGCGTGATCCCCATTCCCGGCGCGAAAAATGCCCGCCAAGCCGAGCAAAATGCCGGAGCGTTGGGCTGGGCATTAGAAGAAGCTGCGATCGCGCAACTCGACCAAGTGACGCGATCGTGGTTGGGCGATTGACATCCTCTCCACCCCATCCGCACGTAGGGGCGCAACGCTTGCGCCCATTGGGGTTAAATGGGCGATCGCTCTAATCCAACTGCAAGGGATCGATATTTAAAAATAGGCTGACGGTGGGGGGACAGAGGGCATAGAGGGGCGAGAAGTCCGGCAGCGATGGGGTTTGGGGTGGCAGTTTCACGACAAGATGCCAACGGAATCGTCGTTTAATCCGCATGATCGGGGCGGGAGCGGGGCCGAGAATCTGGATCGATGGGGGAAATTCTGAGGATTGAGCCCACTCAGCGCAGAGCGATTGAGCCCACTCAGCGCAGAGCGATCGCAGCTTCACCGCCACCAATTCCGCTGTGGATTTCACCACCCCCTGATCCACCCCACTCAAGCGCAGCAACACCAATCGACAGTAGGGCGGATAGTAATGCTGCTGCCGTTCCTGTAACGTCGCCTGGATGAACGCCGGGTAATCGTAGGCTTTGACCGCCTGCACCACGGGATGCTCCGGGCTGTAGGTTTGCAAGATCACCCGGCCCGGTTCTTCCCCTCGACCCGCTCGCCCTGCCACTTGGGTGAGCACTTGAAACGCCCGTTCAGTGGCGCGGTATTGGGGAGTATGGAGCAACCCGTCCGCTGCGACAATGCCCACCACCGTCACCTGCGCCACGTCTAGCCCTTTGGTGAGCATCTGAGTTCCCACGAGTAAATCGGCGTGACCCTGGGCGAACTGGGTGAGGAGGGCCCGGTGAGCGCCTTTAGTGCGGGTGGTGTCGCTGTCGAACCGGAGGAGGCGGAGCGCGGGAAATTGGCGAGCGAGTTCGGTCATGACGCGCTGAGTGCCGCTGCCAAATTGCTTGAGGTAGGGGGAGGTGCAGGCGGGGCAGTGGGGCGGTTGGGCTTGGTGGTGGTTGCAGTAGTGACAGATGAGATAGGGGGTGGCTTGGTCATGGGTGTGGTGATAGGAAAGGGAAACATCGCAGTGGGGGCAGTGGAGGACTTCGCCACAACTGCGGCAGGAGACGAAGGTGCTGTGGCCGCGCCGGGGAATGAAGAGGATGCCCTGTTGGCCGTTGGCTTGCATCTCCTGGAGGGCGCGTTGGAGGCGATCGCTAAAAATCGACCGATTGCCCCGCTTCAGTTCGACGCGCATATCCACCACCTCCACCGGGGGCAAGGGGCGATCGCGAATCCGTTGGGGCAGGGCGAGATAGTGCGCGGGGGGATGGTGGGCGGCTTGCCAGGTTTCCAGGGCCGGGGTGGCCGAGCCGAGGAGCAGCGGGCAGTGGGTCAGTTCAGCCCGCCACCGGGCGACGGTGCGGGCGTGGTAGGTGGGGCTGGGCTGCTCCTGTTTAAAACTGGCATCATGTTCTTCATCCAGCACAATGATCCCCAAATTTCGCAGGGGCGCAAACACCGCCGATCGCGTCCCGATCAGCACATGGGGCGCACCGTCCAACATCGTCCGCCAGGTGTCGTAGCGTTCGCCATCCGAAAGACCACTGTGATAGACACAGACGCGATCGCCAAATCGGGCCCGAAAGCGATCGGTTAATTGGGGCGTGAGGCCAATTTCCGGCACGAGCACTAGGGCGGATTGACCCGCTGCCAATCGAGGCGCGATCGCCTGCAAATACACCTCTGTTTTTCCCGATCCCGTCACCCCATGGAGCAAAAACACCCCAAACCCGTCCTGCGCCGCCAACGTGTTTAACACCGCTTGCTGTGCAGGCGTTAACCCCTTGGCAACATCCCGTTGCTGACCCTCCCCCTGCTCTAGGCGTAGCACCTCTTGATCTTGGATCACCACATAGCCTTTCGCTTCTAGCTTCTTCAGGGTGGCCGTCGTGGTGTGACACAAGGGCAGAAACTCCATCAGCCACATTTGCCCCCCCTGACGCTGCAAAATTGTCAGGATTTCCTGTTGTCGTTTCGTGAGGTCTCCGACTGGGCCGGTGGCTTGCAGAAGGGTGATCGCTTGGCGTTTTTGGGGCTGACTGTAGCGCGGCGGTTCGAGATAACTCCGCACCCAATCCCGCGCCATCAAATCCCGCACCCCGGCTTCAGCTTGGCGCACTTTTCGCTTCAGGTAACGCATGCTGTAGTCCCCATCGGTCTGCTGTTCTAGCAGCGCGAGCACGGCTTGGGCGGGGCCTGAGCAAAACGTAGCCGCACCGGGGGGGAGGCGATCGCGCCACAGTTGAATCCGCCGCTGGGACTTCCCCAACAGACCCGGCGGCAGAGCCGTCCGCACCACCGTGATCAACGGCGTGCAGTAATCGGTCGCCACCCGCTGCAAGAGGGTGAGATAGTCCGGGGCTAAAAATCCCGGCGCGATCACCCCTAACACGGGCCGGAGCTTATCCGGTGCGATGTCCGGCGGGGGAGTTGTCCGCATCCGGAGCGCGATCCCGCCCAATTGCTGCACGCCAAAGGGCACTTGCACCACATCCCCCGGAGCCACAGCCAACCCCGACGGCACCTGATAGGTAAAAACCGCCTGCACGGTGGGACAATCCACCAAAATATCCACCCACAGCCCCATGTGTTGCGTCACGATAATCCTCAGCACGCGGCGATCGCTTGCACCGGCTCGCCTCTTTTTCCTCCCTCAGACTGTAGCAAATGATGCGAAACGTCCAGGACAGTTTGTATCAAAGACTGCATTATTTCCACAAAAAAAGGCCCAACAAGTGACGATTCAGGTTCATAAATACAACAGTTAAAATTTAAATATTCTGAAATTTTCTGGCAGTCTGAAAATCAGATGTTAAGCTAGGACGCAACTTATCCCTCGCCGTTCTCCTTTGGGGTTTGCTCTCTGCAATCTGCTCATCATAGGATTAACGTTGCTGAAATCGGGACAGGATGATTGAACACCAAGCGAAAATTTTTGTCTGTATTTTGTAATTAAGAAAACAAACTGATCAATGAATTCTGGTAGCCTAAAGGGCAGCTTCTAGCCCATTCAGTTCTTTAGATCAAGCCATGCACAGCTTTCCGTTTTAACTCACATTTGCCTCTTTAATAACCCCCTTTTAAGAAATCTTTCTCTATCGCTTGAAATAACACTATGAATGTTGCCGAACTGAACACCCCCGACACCGAGACGCTCCTCGCTCCTGATGAGCAAGTCCCCGCTAACACATTGGAGACTGACTCCCAAGGCTTAGATCCGGCTTTAGTGGATATTGCTTTTTCTGACCAAGCCGATAATTCAGTTCGGTCGCAACGCAACTACCGCAAAAGTGATTTAGATGACACGGTGGGGGCATTTTTTAAGGAAATGGCCCGCTATCCTCTCCTCAAGCCCAACGAAGAAATTGAGCTGGCGCAGCGCGTTAAGTTTTTGATTCAAGTGGAAGACGTGCGGGAACGTTTGCGCCAGGAGCAGCAAACACCAACTCGGGCCGCTGTTGCGATCGCCCTCGGCCTCAGCGATCGCCAACTCGAACAGCAGCTCTACCAAGGGCGCGTCGCCAAGCGTAAAATGATCCGCTCCAACCTCCGCTTGGTGGTGTCCATTGCCAAACGCTACCTCAATCGGGGCGTACCGTTTCTAGACCTCATCCAAGAGGGTGCGATCGGCCTCAACCGCGCCACCGAAAAATTTGATCCCAACAAAGGTTACAAATTCTCCACCTACGCCTACTGGTGGATTCGCCAAGCGATCACCCGCACGATCGCCAACGATGCCCGCACGATCCGCCTCCCGATCCACATCGTTGAAAAACTCAACAAACTCAAAAAAGCCCAGCGCGTCCTCAAACAGACCCTGAAGCGCAACCCCACCGAACTCGAACTCGCCCAAGAACTCGACATCACCCCCGAACAACTGCGCCAACTCTTTCAACTGCGGCGGCAATCCCTGTCCTTAAACCACCGGGTTGGCAAGGGCGAAGACACCGAACTGATGGATCTGCTTGAAGATAACGACCTCAAGCTTCCCGAAGACCAAATGGGCGAAATCATGATGCGCCAAGAAATTTGGGAGGTGTTGGGTGATGTGCTGACTGAGCGCGAGAAAGACGTGATCACCCTCCGCTATGGTCTCAACGGCACTCAACCCCACACCCTCGAAGAAGTGGGCGGTCTTTTCAATCTTTCCCGTGAGCGGGTGCGCCAAATTCAAAGCAAAGCAATGCGTAAGCTCCGTCGCCCCCAGGTGGCGCGTCGTCTCAAAGGCTGGTTGTATTAGGGCGCGATCTGCCCCCACACCGTTAACCCATCAAAAAAGTGCCTCAGATCACGCGATCGAGGCACTTTTTAAGGCTTGTTGATAGGGGGGATTTACGCCTACAGCGACACTTTCACCGGAGTCCGGCTGGGCTTGAGATCCACCGGAGAGGGTTGAAGAAGCGATCGCCCCGTCATTTCTTCTGGTTGGGGCAGACGCAAAATCTCCAACAGCGTCGGAGCCACATCACAGAGTCGCCCGCCCTCGCGGAGTTGCACATCCGTGCCATAGCCTGGAATTTTCAATCCTTCGCCTTCCACTAAGATCAACGGCACCAAGTTCGTCGTGTGGGCAGTCCAAGGCTTGCCCTGTTCATCCCACATGTATTCCGCATTACCATGATCAGCCGTGATAATCGCCGTCCCGCCCACACGGGAAATCGCTTCGAGCAAGCGTCCCAAGGTGTGATCCACCTCTTCAATCGCTTCTAGGGCGGCGTTCATATTGCCGGTGTGCCCCACCATATCCGGGTTCGCATAGTTCATCACGATCAGTGAGTATTCGCGCTTTGCCAAGGCTGCACAAGCCGCATCGGTCACCTGTTCAGCGGACATCTTCGGCTGCCGGTCGTAGGTCGCCACCATCGGACTCGGAATCAACTCCCGGTCTTCTCCGGCGAGGGGTTGCTCCAAGCCACCGTTAAAAAAATAGGTGACGTGGGGATATTTTTCGGTTTCGGCAGTCCGGAATTGGCGTAACCCGTGGTCGGCGATCACTTCACCCAAGATATTTTTTAAACTTTGGGGTTCAAACGCCACATCAACAGGCAGCGTCGGATCGTATTGGGTGAAGGTGAGGAAATGGAGGGGGGTAATGTGATCCCGCGCAAAGTCCTTAAAGGTGGGAGACACAAACGCAGTGGTCAGTTGGCGGGCGCGATCGGGTCGGAAATTAAAAAAGATCACTCCATCATTCGCTTCAACTTTCCCCGGCGCGATCCGAACCGGCAGGATGAATTCATCGTTAATGCCCTCATCGTAGGAATCTTGGATGATCTCTAGGGCAGAACGGGAATCAATGACATCATCGGCGATCAAGACTTGATAGGCTTTTTCGACGCGATCCCAGCGGCGATCGCGGTCCATCGCATAATACCGACCGCTGATCGTGGTAATTTCGCCCACGCCCACCGCATCAATCTGGTCTTGAATCTGTTGCACAACCGTCATTGCCTCGTTGGGCTTGGTGTCTCGGCCATCTGTGAACACATGCAGACACACCTGATCGATGCCCTGGGCTTTCGCCAAATCCAGCAGCCCGAATAAATGGGAGAGGTGGGAATGCACCCCGCCTTCGGAACAAAGCCCCATGCAGTGGAGTTTGCCCCCCGTCTGCCGCACCGACTGACAAAGCTTCACTAACGCCGGATTTTCTAAAAATGAACCATCTTCCACCGCATCGGAAATGCGCACGAGTTCTTGAGGCACAATCCGCCCGGCTCCGATGTTCAAATGTCCAACCTCTGAGTTACCCATTTGCCCATCGGGTAATCCGACTTGCTTGCCCGATGTGTGGATCAAGGTATGCGGGTAGGTCTCCCATAAACTATCCATGACGGGTGTTGATGCAGTGCGAATTGCGTTGCCATCGGCAGACTCCCGATACCCCCAGCCATCTAGAATTATGAGCACCGCAGGAGAGACTGATGCTGGTGTCATAGTGCTTACCTTATTTGTACCTATCAACGCCATGATAATACCATTGCCACCTCGAATCTCGTTGTTTTTTTGTCATCAGAAGCACAAAAAGCCCCCATCAGAGACGGGGGCTTAATAACACTTTGTTTGAATTTCAAAACAAAGTGATTGAAGATGCTAGAGACCTAGTCGAGATCCGGCATTGCCAACACGGGTTCAGTCTCACGATCAATCCCTTTTTCAAAACCAGCCGAAGCCGCACGGGCCCGTCCAGCATGCCAAAGGTGACCGACCAGGAAGAAGAAGCCTAAGACGAAGTGGGAGGTTCCCAACCACGCCCGCGGATTCACATAGTTAAAGGAGTTGGGTTCGGTAATGATCCCCCCCACAGAGTTCAGAGAACCGTTGGGCGCGTGGGTCATGTATTCCGAAGCCCGACGCAGTTGCCAGGGTTGGATGTCATTGCGCAGTTTGTCGAGATCCAAACCATTGGGGCCCCGCAGCGGCTCTAACCAAGGACCACGGAAGTCCCAGAAGCGCATCGTTTCACCCCCAAAGATGATCTCACCCGTGGGCGATCGCATCAGGTATTTACCCAAGCCCGTGGGGCCTTGAGCCGAACCAATATTCGCACCCAAGCGTTGGTCACGCGCCAAGAACACAAAGGCTTGGGCTTGAGACGCTTCGGCGTTGGTGGGGCCGTAGAATTCACTGGGGTAGGCGGTGTTGTTGAACCACACATAGAAGGAGGCAATGAAGCCCATCAAGGACAACGCACCGAGGCTGTAGGAGAGGTAAGCCTCACCCGACCAGACAAAGGCACGACGCGCCCAACCAAAAGGCTTAGTCAAGATGTGCCAAATCCCACCCGCGATACAGGTCAAACCGACCCAGATGTGACCGCCGATGATGTCTTCCATGTTATCGACACCAATGATCCAGCCTTCTCCACCAAAGGGAGAATTCAGCAGGTAGCCGAAGATCACGGCGGGGTTCAGGGTTGGGTTGCTAATGATGCGAACATCACCCCCACCCGGAGCCCAGGTGTCATAGACACCGCCAAAGAACATTGCTTTGAAGACGAGGAGCAGCGCACCAAGACCCAACAGGATCAAGTGATAGCCGATGATGTTGGTCATCTGATTTTTATCAGCCCAGTCGTAGCCAAAGAAATCAGAGTATTCTTCGAGGGTTTCCGGGCCGCGGATGGCGTGGTAAATCCCACCCAAACCGAGGACAGCGGAGGAAATCAGGTGCAGCACACCAACGACAAAGTAGGGGAAGGT
>CAZCWE010000083.1:0-12484 GCA_964502285.1 uncultured Spirulina sp.
ATTTGGCTCGCTAGACTGGGAATCCCCACGCCTTTAGGCTGGGGAGGATGTCAACTATACTGGTTTCCATTGGAGTTAAATCACTTTATCTCTCGCCTCCAAAATAATGAGCACATCACGTCGGATATCGCTCAATGTAGACCGTGATTTTTCTGAACACGGAGATTGATTATGGTTTCAAAACGCAACAAGTCAAGTGTGCTATTTTTAACCGAATGGGTTGGTACTCCCGATCAAAAATTGCTAGTTAACCAATTAGAGAAAAATAGATTTATCGTTCAATCCTCTGCCTGGAAAACATTTTTATCTTCAACGTTGTCCAGGCTCATCCAACTCTTTCCCCTTTACGCACCCTTCTTCCTTTCATTCGAGCGCGATCGCCCTTACCCAAGGGAATTAATGTGCAGTTTGGATGACCTGAAATGCCGATGCTCTCGTGAGATCACTCAAAAAATAGCCCTAACGAGAACTCACGTTCATTAAATGGCTTATCTTGAATTGATTTAGCCAGAAAAGGCTGAAATTGATGTTAGGGCAAATTCACCCGTTTATATGATGGAGTTTCTGATGTCTTAATTCGCAGGATATTGCTGTAGGCTACAAGCATGAAAGTTCACATTTTTTCGCCTTTTAGATCGTAGTTATGTCGCCAAAGCGATACAAAAAGTAAATCTGATCAAGAAGCAAATTTTGGATTTTTAGTCGCAGGACTTAGAAAAATTAATGCTATTTCTCAGCATAGGAAAAAACAATTAATTTTCCGCGATCGCAGCTTCTTTTACTCTCAGTACAGGACAAAAGTTGAAAGACTATCGATTGTGATGAAGTGGGAGCATCTTGCTCCCTATTTTGCTAAAAAATCATCAGAGTTTCAGCCCCAACCAGATTTTTTATCCCGCACTCAGTCTTTTACGATGAGTTTTATCGTTCATCTCGCTTTTGCTTTGACTCGTTTTCTTGTACTTTTTTGTCAACCTCATTCAACTTTTTTCTAGTGCTTAAACATATCAATATTTTTGCATTTCAGTAAGTTCATTTTTGCTAATTTGAGTCCCATTTAATTAAGCATTTTTTAAACATTTTACGCTCGATCAATAAACTGTATACTCGATGGAAATATTAAAATGATTCACCCTTTAATTATAAGCACCTCGGATATTGATGGCGGAGCATCTCGAGCTGCATATCGTTTGCATGCTGGTTTTCAATCGATCGGAGTCACCTCTAAGATGGTGGTTCGAGCCAAGTTGAGCCGAAATAAGGCTGTCGTTGCCCAACAAAGTCTCTTAACAAAGTTGGGCCCGATGATGAGCCGTCGGCCGTTGCAAAAATATCCCAATCGCGATCGCACTCTATTTTCTGCCCAATGGTTTCCCGATGCGATCGCTGCTTCGGTGCAAGCGATGAATCCTGATGTGGTCAATCTGCATTGGGTCTGTAACGGATTTCTTCAAATTGAGACTTTAAAATCGTTCAAACGACCTCTGGTGTGGACGTTGCAAGATATGTGGCCGATGACGGGCGGATGTCATTACAGTGCCGATTGCGATCGCTATCAAGCATCCTGTGGCAACTGCCCTCAACTCAAAAGCAACCGCGAAAATGATCTTTCACGACACATTTGGCAACGCAAACAGCGATCCTGGCAGTCCATTAATTTAACCATTGTGACGCCTAGCCACTGGATGACTCAGTGCGTCCAAGCCAGCACTTTGTTTAAAAATTCAAGGGTGGAAACGATTCCCTTTTGCTTAGATACTGAGGTCTATCGGCCCCACGCAAAGTCAGTCGCCCGCCAAGTGCTTAATTTGCCCCAAGACAAGCAAATTATTGTGTTCGGCGCATTGGCAGCAACGTCGGACAAGCGGAAGGGATTTGATCTACTCGTAGAGGCGTTGCGCAAGCTCAGTCAGACTGGAATGGCGACAGATGTGGAAGTGGCTGTGTTTGGGGCATCGGCTCCGGAAACACCGGTTAATTTAGGATTCAAAACGCATTATTTGGGGCATCTCAATGATGATTTATCGTTATCTCTTGCCTATTCTGCTGGAGATGTCATGATTGTCCCGTCGCTACAGGAATCCTTTGGGCAGACAGCATCAGAAGCGTTGGCCTGTGGCACACCTGTTGCTGCGTTTAATGCCACGGGCTTGATGGATATTGTGAACCATGGACACACTGGCTATCTCGCGCAACCCTATAGCACTGAAGATTTAGCCCAAGGCATCGCCTGGATTTTAGCAGATTCGGATCGACTGGCTAGCCTGGTTTCTAATGCACGGATCGAAGCGATGCAACGATTTAACCTTAAGCTACAAGCGGAACACTATGTCAGATTATTTGAGGATTTGATTAAAAAGTAACGCCCCATCACGCGAGGACTCAGGGGATCTCGCGGGCGAGGCGGAGCCAGGGATCTAGACCCGTGCGGGTGGGTGTGCCCTGGGGGGTGAATCCCCAGATGGCGCGTTTCTGTTGGGGGCCGTGGCTGAGGTGGAGGGGGCGATCGCACCCATAAAAATAAAGCGAATCGAAGGGTAGTTGCGCCGCGAGAATCCAATCCACAACGCGATCGCTTGATACATTCACAATCCGAAAATCGCAGGCCGCACCGAGGCGATCGCAGATATACCGCCCGCGCCGATTCCGTTCGTGGGCCATGTGTTGATCGCGACTGGGGTCAATGCGGCCATTTTTGCGCCCTGTTTGCGGGTTGGTGCGGTTGAGGAATTTCCGTAAATCGGTTGAACAAAAGCCATAGGTGAGTTGAAATCTATCCCGGCCGTAGTGGTCAATAATTGGGTCGAGCAGCGTTGCGCCGAGGGCGTGGAGGGCGGCGATCGATTCGTCGCGGTTGGCGGGATAGGGGTCGATGTGGTCGGCGTGGGTTTGGTAGGTTTGGGTGCAGGTGCAGAATTCGGTCAGGGTGAGGTGTTGGCTGATTTTTATCGTGTTGGGGTTCATGAGACTAAGACGGATTGCCTTGCCAGAGGTGTTCAATTTGAGCCGCGATCGCTTCCCCCTGATCCAGCGTCTCCGCCGTGAGGCACACCGTGACATGGCCCAACTTGCGCCCCGGTCGCGATTCCGGCTTGCCATACCACCACACCGACGCGCCGGGAATTTTTGCGATCGCTTCTCGTTGGGCCAGATATCCCGATCGCGACGTTTCAAACCCCAATAAATTCACCATCACCGCCCCGGCACAAGTCCAGCGCGGCTGCGGTAAGGCTTGCCCCGTCACTGCCCGCAGTTGCATCGAAAATTGCGACACATCACAGGCATTGAGGGTGTAGTGACCGGAATTATGGGTGCGCGGCGCGATCTCGTTCACCCACACTTGCCCGTCGGCCGTGAGGAACAACTCAATCCCAAAAATGCCCACCACATCCAACGCCGTCACGAGGGTGGTGGCGATCTGTTCCACTTGGGTCTGAATGGCGAAATCAATGGGCGCGGGGGCGAAAACGCGGCGACAGACTTGTTCCACCTGCTGTGTTTCCACCACCGGATAAACCTGCACCTCCCCCGTCACACTCCGCGCCACCATCACCGCCAATTCTCGCTCAAAGGGGACAAAGGCTTCAATCAACAGATCAGTATGGTTCCACCCCTGCCACAGTTCGGCCAGTTCAGCAGCGGTTTTAACAATGAATGTGCCGCGGCCGTCGTACCCGTAGCGGCGGGCTTTGAGGACGAGGGGAAAGCCATAGTCGGCGGTGATTTGCTCGATTGTGGTGGGCAAACTGAAGCGCGGCGTGGGCAGGCCGAGATCCTGGAAGGTTTGGCGTTGGTCGTATTTATCGAGGAGGGGGCGGAGGGCGTGCAACCCAGGACGAAAACAAACGCCGCGATCGCTCAATTGTTGCAGCGCGTCGAGGTCGATGAATTCGTTTTCAAAGGTGATCACGTTGGTGCGATCGCTCAACTGTGCCGTCGCTGCGGCATCATCAATGGCCGCAAAAATCGCATCACCCACCACCCCCACCGCCGGATCAGCCGGGCTGGGGGTTTGGACGATTAAATCTAACCCCAGGGGCTTAGCTTCGAGGGCGAGCATCCAGGCCAGTTGCCCCCCGCCGATGATTCCGACACTGTGCGATCGCGTTGCCATAGGTTCATGAAAATTTGCACCTTTAGCAGTTTAATATGCGATCCGTCCCTCTGTGATGCGAGATTGACCAGTGCTGAATATCTTAAGGACTCAGGAGATTAGGGGCATGGAGATGCCATTCGGTGGATTGTTCGTAGGCGTGGGCCACTTGGAGCAGGACATCTTCGCGGAGGACTTTACCCACCAGTTGCATCCCGATGGGAAGACCATTTTCGTCAAAGCCGCAGGGGATGCTAATCGCGGGCAACCCGGCCAGGTTGACGGGGATGGTCATCAAGTCCGAGAGATACATGGTGAGGGGATCATCGGTTTTTTCCCCGGCTTTGAAGGCGGTGCTAGGGGAGGTGGGGGACACAAGAATGTCTACTTTTTCAAAAGCGGCTTCAAAGTCTTGCTTGATCAGGGTGCGGACTTTTTGGGCTTTGAGATAATAAGCGTCGTAGTAGCCTGCGGAGAGGGCGTAGGTACCGAGCATGATCCGGCGTTTGACTTCGGTGCCGAAGCCTTGGGCGCGGGTGTTTTTGTACATGTCGAGGAGATTGTCGGCATCCTCGGCGCGGACTCCGTATTTAACGGCATCGTAGCGGGCCAGGTTGGCAGAGGCTTCGGAGGGGGCGATGATGTAGTAGGCGGGCAGGCCATAGCCGAAGCGGGGGCAGGAGATTACTTGGATTTCTGCACCGAGTTCCTGGAGGACTTCGATCGCTTTCTTGACGGCTTCTTCGACGACGGTTTCGAGGCCGCTGCCGAAGGTTTCTTTAATGATGCCGATGCGGAGGCGAGATTTGGGGCGAAAATTGGGGCGGAGGAGTTTGGCGTAGTTGGGGATCTCAACCTTGAGGCTGGTGGAGTCGTTGGGGTCGTGGCCGGCGATCGCTTCTAACAAAATTGCCGTATCTTCCACGGATCGGGCAAAGGGGCCAATCTGATCCAACGACGACGCATAGGCCACCAAGCCAAAGCGCGACACGAGGCCATAGGTGGGTTTCATCCCCACCACGCCACAGAGGGACGCGGGTTGACGAATCGAGCCGCCGGTATCAGACCCCAGGGCGATCGGGCATTCGCGACCTGCCACGGCCGCAGCGGAGCCCCCGGAAGAACCACCGGGCACACGATCTAGATCCCACGGGTTACAGGTGCGGCCGTAGCCGGAGTTTTCTGTGGAGCTGCCCATGGCAAACTCATCCAGGTTTGTTTTGCCCACCATCACGGCCCCGGCTTCTTTGAGCTTACGGGTGACGGTGGATTCATAGGGCGGCACAAAATTTTCGAGAATGCGCGAGCCACAGGTGGTGGGGATGCCAGTGGTGCAGAGGTTGTCTTTAATCGCGATGGGCACACCAGCCAGCAGGCTAATTTCGTCGCCGGCCGCGATTTGGGCATCGACGCGCTCGGCTTGGGCGATCGCAGCTTCGGCGGTGATGTGTAAGAAGCTGTGGAGTTTAGGCTCTAGGGCTTCGATCCGCTTTAAAGCGTCTTGGGTAATTTCAACGGCGGAGCGCTCTTTACGGACAAGTTGTTTGTGTATCTCGCGAATAGATGGCATGCGGGTCGCTGCGGGTGAGAATCTAAACCAGTTCTCAGTGTACAAGGTTCTGGAGCGGGTTGATCGGGCGATCGCGCCTCAACCGGGAATTAGTCCGGGGAGTCAGAGCCACCGGGCGCGGCCTGCTCAAACAAAGATTTTAAATAGGCTTCGGCTTCTTCAGGGGTAAACAAAAGTGCCTCACCATTACAAAGAATTTCGTATTTGCCGCTATGGTAGCCGTGGCCGACGATTAACCCGGCTTGGATGGCAGCATTGCCTAATTCGGTGAGATCATTGACGCTTTGAAAGGCAGCCGAATAGTCGATCAAGTCCTGCTCATATTCCAATCCGGCGGGGATGTCGGGGTTGGGGTCGTTGGGTTGTTGCGGGTCTTGGGTCATGGTGTGGGTGAGAATCACAATTTCCTGCTCCATCATACTCGGTGGATCGGGCGAATCCGGGGTTAGGTTGAGGAAGCCAGGGGATTTAAGGAAGAATGGAAGAAACGAGGAACAAGGCAACGCTATGGATTATCGCAGTCTCGGTACAAGTGATTTAACGGTTTCGGCGCTGTGTTTGGGGACGATGACCTTTGGGCAACAAAACACGATCGCCCAAGCCCACGCCCAACTGGATGCCGCGATCGCCCAGGGGATCAACTTCATTGATACGGCGGAAATGTACCCCGTCCCAATGCGGGCTGATACCTTTGGATTCACAGAAACGTTATTAGGGCAGTGGCTGCAAAGACAGCAGCGCGATCGCCTCGTCATTGCCACCAAAGCTGCTGGTCCTAACCCTCACCTGCCATGGGTGCGGTGCAGCGATCGCAGCCTCAACCGCGCCAACCTTGAAGCCGCCCTCGACGCTAGTCTCAAACGCCTCCAAACCGATTATGTAGACCTCTACCAACTCCATTGGCCTGATCGCTATGTCCCCCTCTTCGGCGCACCGGATTATGACCCCAGCCAAGAACGCCCCAGCATCCCCATCGAGGAACAATTACAAGTGTTAGGGGAATTTGTCGCCGCCGGGAAAGTGCGCTACATCGGCTTAAGCAATGAAACGCCGTGGGGAGTGAATGAATTTTGTCGCCTCGCTGCGACCTTAAACCTGCCGAAAATTGTCTCAATCCAAAACGCCTACAACCTCACCAACCGCGTTTTTGAAATCCACCTCACGGAAACCTGTCGGTTTCAGACTGTGGGCTTGCTCGCCTACAGTCCCCTCGCTTTCGGGTTCCTCACCGGGAAACACCGTCAGGGCAGCCCCCCCGAAAGCCGGATCGCTCAGTTTGAAGGCTTTGCCCGTCGCTACAGTAAACCCAACGTCGCCCCCGCCGTCCAAGCCTACGCCAAGATTGCCGCTGACCACGGCCTGAGCCTGACACAGATGGCGCTGGCCTTTGTGCGATCGCGCCCCTGGGTCACCAGCACAATCATCGGAGCCACCAACCTCGACCAACTCCACGAAAACATCGCCAGCGCCGATCTCACCCTCAGTGAGGATGTGCTCAACGCGATCCAAGACGTTCACCTGCGCTACCCCAACCCCGCCCCCTAGCCCCATAGATCTCCCAAAAAAGGCGCGGAGCACTTCGATGTGAAGTACTCCGCTCTTTTGTACTCTATGGATGATGTGACGTGCTACGAGCGATCGCGCCCTCAGCCCCTAGGGAGCCAAGGCATTGCCGCGCAGCAAGCTGCCAATCGTTTTCGCGGTGATTTTCATCTGCGTTAACGGATTCGCCGGAACCACCGTTTTGTAGAGATAGCTATCAAAGGTGAGGCGTTGCACATCCTCATCGGCACACATTTCCACAAAGGCTTCGCGGGTTGCATCGGTGCGATAAAACACCCGTTGCAGCAAGTCCAACACGAGGTAAGTCATGCCGTACTGCTTATCCCATTGCTTGATGTAGCCCTTGAGATCCGCTTCCGTGGGGATGCGTTGGCCGCTGTTGCTCGCTGCCACGATGGTTTCTGCACACATCCGCGCCGATTTCGCGGCGAAATAGATCCCCTCTCCGGAGGATTTCGTTACGGTTCCGGCGGCATCACCGACGAGGGCCACACGACCCACCACGCGCCGAGGGCGGGGATGTTCGGGGATCGGGTGGGCTTCCACTTTGATGATTTCGCCGCCTTCTAAACGTTTGGCCGCGCGGGTACGAATCCCGGCTTGGAGTTGTTTAATTTTGGCTTTGTTGATCTTCATCGTGCCGGTACCGACGGCGACGTGATCATATTTGGGGAAAACCCAAGCGTAGAAGTCTGGCGAAACATCGTCACCCACATACATTTCTGCGAGTTCGTTGTAGTAGGCCATTTTGTCTTCGGGGAGACGGATGCGCTCTTGGAAGGCGATCGCATAGTTATAGTCCCCGGCATCAATGGCTTTGGCGATCCGGGAGTTGGCCCCATCCGCCCCAATCACGAGATCCACCTTGAGGGTTTTCATTTCCCCAACCCCGCCGTCACCATTAGCATGGTCGGCGTAGTGGAGGGTGTAGGGTTCGCGATCGCTACTGGGAATATCCAGTTGATACACCGTCCCGTTGATCAAGTTTGCGCCCAAGGATTCGGCGCGATCGCGCATAAACCCATCGAGCACTTCACGGCGGCACATCCCAATATATTCATCATCTTTGAGAGTGTGCCCAATATTGACCTCAATATTAGACGGCGAGATCATCTTCATTTTCCGCACGCGCCGATCAATAATTTCGGGGGGAAGATCGAATTCGCTCACCATACAAAGCGGAATTGCTCCACCACAGGGCTTCGCATTATCCAGCTTGCGCTCGAATAAATAGGTTTCAATTCCTGCTTTCGCTAACGTTTCAGCGGCCGAAGATCCTGCCGGGCCTGATCCTACAACAGCAACCCTAAGTACCAAGGTTTTTCTCCTATAGCTTAATCACTATCATCTACAGGTTCGCATGGTATCACAGGGGTTTTGACCTGGGGGGCGACTTGCACCAATGGGCGCAAAGTTGCAAAACACCGTAACAAACCCTGTCATATTTCGTAATATTTTTGGGCGCGATCGCTGCTACGGACTCGCCCCATCACCATCTTGACAGTTTCCCCAAAAACAGCGATCGATTCTGAGGTCAGCAACCCAACAACTGAACATCAAATGACTCCAACCCAGCCCACAGCCCACTCTCCCCCAGCGTTAACAGTTCGGTTGAGCGGCTGCAAGGAACTGGGACACCTTCCCATTCGTTGCTTTCAGTCTGCTGCCCTGGGTTATGCCGTTCGCAAAAGACTAAATATCTAGTGCTTCAATCGATTTCATTGGTAAATACAGCTTCATAGGATCTTGCGTAAACTGTTGAAAACCATACTTTTTATAAAAATTCAAAGCTTGCTCATCTAATGCTTCAGCTATCACCGCCAAAGATGCAACTTGCTTAGAAACATCCAGCGACTTTTTCAGGGCATCAATTAACATCAGTCCTCCCAACCCCTGGCTTTTACGCTTATTATCCACGGCTAAACGGTTTAATAGTGTGGCGGGCAACAGTGGATAACGCGGTAGGCGTTTTGCAAAAGCGTTGTCTAGAGATGTAATCTCAACAGTGAATGAAGAGAGTGTGTAGTATGCCAATACATCAAAATCAGGATCATCGAAGAGAACAAACACAGTTGTAATTCGCTTTTTGAGATCCTGAGATGCCTGCTTACAGATGTAATCATCTAAGCTATCCTTTCCACAAGAAAAACCTGAACGGATATGCTTCCGGGTGTTAAGGGGTTCAATTGTTAGAACCATCAAACTGACATAACTTCCTTGTATCGTAGAGCCGCTGATTTAAGAGAATCATTGGGTTCGCGAGGGTTAAGAAGTGCATCGACAAAAGCTTCACTATCCTCAATACTCAGCCGAATCATTTGATGTTTCTGAATGACCCGGTTCGCTTCTGCTTGAACACTTGCCACCACAAAATCAGTTAAGGTACGCCCTTCCAAATTCGCCGCTTTCTGGAAGAGAGCCTTAGTTTCAGGGGTAATACGAGCCTCAAGCCTTGCCATTTGTTTTGAGTGAGCCGTATTAGCCATATCAATAAACCATAAATCTTGTAAAAGGCTGATGCTCTCCAATCTATACGGCAAATTGCCGGATGTCAACGCCAGCACTCACGAGTCACCTACAGTCCACTCTACATAATGGTGAAGTTGGGCTGCGCTGCTACAAGATGCTTACTGAATAGGAACGAACTGCTGTATCTACTGTCGCAATCGTCAAACCGTTTTGTAACGCTTGACAGATAAGCATTCTGTCAAATGGATCACGATGCAATGGTGGCAGTTTAGCCAATTGAATCACGCTATTTTCATCAAGCGCAAGACTGGCAATTTGATGCAGCTCGCGCTGCTTGGGCAAATACGTTTCGGGTGACTCTGGCAGAGGAAGCTTGCCTAACTGATATTTGACAATTGCTTCCCAAACAGAGACTGAACTCAGGTAGACCTCATTGTCTGGATCACGAATTGCATCTCTAACATTTGTTGACAACTGGGAATCACCACTGATAAACCACAAAAAGATATGCGTATCTAGCAAGATTTTCATTTGCCCTCGAACCCATTAAGAAGATCCTCAGGCAAGGGAGCATCGAAATTGTCTGGAACAGTAAATTCACCTGCACACAAACCAAATGGTCGTAATTGTTTACTCTGGGTAATCGGTCTAAGTTCAGCGATCGCCTGATCCGCTCTAACAATGACAAGCGTTTCACCTGCCTCTACTTGACGCAGATATTTCAAGGGATCGCGTTGTATTTCATCAACAGTGACGTTCAACATTAGATTGCCTCAATACCAATTTTGTGGACAGTTCTTAATGTTCACTCCAATTAGTGAAAGTGGATGCCACCAATCGTGCCACGAGAGAGCCATGGCACGAAACGGGACAGGTTAACGCCGAGAGATTACGCCAAGACGCAGGCTTGGAGTTGTTGGCGGAGCTTGTCGTGATCGAGGTCTTGGCCGATGAGGACGAGTTGAGTTTGCTTGGTGCGATCGCCCCACTCGTCATCCTCGATGGAGAACCGCTTACCGCTGAGGTGGAAAATGTGGCGGCTGGGGCTTTCTTCAAACCAGAGGATGCCCTTGGCCCGGAAAATATTCGGCGTTAACTCATTATCTAAAAATGATTGGAATTGCCGAATCGATAACGGTTTTTCGCTGAAAAATGATAAGGACGTAAACCCATCCATTGCCAAGTGATCCGAATGGGCGTGGTGATGGCCGTGATCATGGTGATGATCGTGGCTTGGATCGGTGCATTGGGGATCGTGGCAATCGTGATCATGATCGTGATGGGCGTGGCCGTGATCGTGGCTCGGATCGGCACAATCGGGATCGTGGCAGTCGTGATCATGGGCGTGGTCGTGATCATGGCTGTCGGGTTCTGCGTCGAAATATTGCGCCGAATCGAACAGCCCCACACTGAGGATCAACGGTAACGGGGCTTGGGATTTGGTCGTCCGCATGATCCGGGCATCGCGTTTAATGTCGCGAATCCGGACTTCGAGCGCATCCACATCCGCTTCATCGACAAGATCAACTTTGTTGAGCAAAATCACATCGCCATAGACGATCTGACTGTAGGCCGCTTCACTATTGAAGAGGTCGAGGCTGAAGTTTTCACAGTCCACCGTTGTCACAATCGAATCGAGGCGGGTCATGTCGCGGAGTTCTGTGCCGAGGAAGGTGAGGGCGACGGGGAGGGGGTCGGCGAGGCCGGTGGTTTCGACGACGAGATAGTCGATGCTGTCGTCGCGTTCGAGGACTTTGTAGACGGCATTCACTAAATCTTCATTGATCGTGCAACAGATGCAGCCGTTGCTCAGTTCCACCATGTCGTCTTCGGTGGTGATGATCAATTCATTATCAATGCCAATTTCGCCAAATTCATTCACCAAAACGGCGGTGCGGAGTCCGTCTTGATTGCTGAGGATGTGATTCAAGAGGGTAGTTTTGCCGCTGCCCAAAAAGCCGGTGATGATCGTAACAGGCAGGCCCAGCTTCGGGGTCTTCATGGCGGGCGCGACGGGTTGTGAATCAGCGGTTTGCATAATGTCTTGTGGAAGCGTCATTTTTTTTCATTATTGCGTAGAGCGCAGCGGATCGCAGGTTTTTGACCCATCTCGACCCGTGGGCGATCGCAGCCAAGGGGGTGGGCGGCTTCAGGGTGCGATCGCGCTTATCGTCGAGATCCCCCCTGCGATCGTCCAGGATTCTTTAGAATCGCTCAACTCCATCAAAATTCCCTCAGGGACGTACCCTATAATGCAGGTGATTAATTTTGACGTCGCTGGTGGATTAAGGGCCCAATAGAAGGATAGACACTCATGTTGCAGCAATGGTTGAAAACAATCTCAAAACGCATTGGTACGGCATCAGAGTCGCCAGAATTTGAACTCGGAACAGAGAACGCAGGGGGCATCGACGCAAATCAACCCCTCAGCGATCGCGATTATGAATTCCTCTTCACTCAACTCCTCGAAGGCATCGCCCATGGCTGGCAACCGGTGCGCATCCAGCGATTTTTTGAAACCTTAGCCACCCGAGGCACGATCGCTCAGTGGAGTGAATGGCTGCAACGCTACGGCACGAAAATCTTGGCTTCTTCAGCGCCCAATATCACCTTGGCGCGGCGGATGGTGGCGTTGGGAGAACAGACCCGCAGCTTACCGGAGTTGAAGCAGTTTGGCGAAACGGCGAGCGGCATTGGTCGTCTGCTGTTGGCGCGGGAACGGAAGAACGATAACGATACCTGGCAGTATGATGAGCCACCCCTTGCGCCGCCGCCCGCATCTGCTCCCC
>CAZCWE010000084.1:0-400 GCA_964502285.1 uncultured Spirulina sp.
GTCCAGTCCGGCTCCTACCTTGCCAGCGAGAGCGGTGTGGACATTGACCTCGGCTTCCAAGGCTTTAAATCCATCTTTTCCGGGGAAAGTCTCTTTTGGCTCGACATCAGCGGCCGGGGTCAAGTCTTGCTCACCTCCTTCGGCGGCATTTATGAAATTGACGTCGACGGCGAATACATCGTGGATACCGGCCACATTGTCGCCTTTGAAAAAAGCCTCACCTTTTCCATCGGCAAGCCAGGCAGCAGTTGGCTGGGGGCATTTCTCGGCGGTGAAGGCTTGATCTGTCGGTTTAAAGGCAACGGCAAAGTCTACTGTCAAACCCACAACAACTACAACTTCGGCCGCGCCATCGGCGGCAAGCTTCCCCCCCGTTAATCTCCTCTCGCCAAGCACTATG
>CAZCWE010000084.1:410-12398 GCA_964502285.1 uncultured Spirulina sp.
TGGATCTCAACAAATCTGAATTCCGCTACGACATCGAACATTCTCCCGCCTATGCGTCCCTGGTTCTCAGCCTCCAGGCCAACCAAAGCGTCATTGTCGAAGCCTCGGCGATGGCGGCGATGGATAGTTGCATCACCATGGACACCAAAGTACGCGGCGGCCTGATGCAGGGTCTGAAGCGCATGGTGGGAGGGGAATCAATCTTCATGAATGAGTTCACCGCTCAGGGTAAGGCGGGTCAACTGTACGTGTCGCCCGGTGTGCCGGGGGATGTGCAGCACTATGCGTTAAGCGGCAATCAGGCGTTAATGGTGCAGTCGTCGGGTTTTGTGGCCTGTAGCCCGACGGTGGATGTGGACAGTCAATTCCAAGGGTTTAAGGGCTTTTTTAGTGGCGAATCTCTGTTTTTACTGCGCCTCACGGGCCAGGGTTCGGTGTGGTTTAGTTCCTATGGGGGGATTGTGGAAGTGCCGGTGGCGGGGGATTATGTGGTGGACACGGGCTATGTGGTAGCCTTTGAATCGTCGTTGCAGTATGACGTGGAAATGTTGGGGGGCTTGTCGTTTAAAGGTCTCCGGACGGGGATTTTGGGCGGTGAAGGGTTAGTCTGTCGGTTCCGGGGTGAGGGTCGGCTTTGGATTCAGTCGCGCAACATTTATCCTTTGGTGAACTTTTTAAACCCGTTCCGCCCGGCGCGAAGTAGTTAAAGGGGCTGAGACTGGGGGCGCGGTCTGTCGCCTGAAAACGCTATGCTGTGTTGTTTCCAAGATGATTGATGACTGAAGATCGGAATGCTCCCCCCCGTAAACGTGAATTACTCAGCCTGCTGGGGTTGTTTGTGGGGGCGTTTTTGGTGGTGGTGTGGCTGCTGAATGTGCTGATCAGTGGGTTGATTGGCATGATTCCCCCGGATGCTGAGCGGCAGTTGGGGCGGTTGATTGTCCCGGCATTGGAAGCTGAGGCGGAAGATTCAGCGACCCAAGATCAGTTAAATGATCTACTCGATCGCCTCGAAGCGGAGTTACCCCCCGAACAGGCTGACGCTCATGAGTATCGATTGCTGTATATTCCCGATGAGACGGTGAACGCTGCCGCCGTGCCGGGGGATGTGATTTTGGTGTATCAGGGTCTTTTGGCGGAGATGGAGTCGGAAAATGAGTTGATGATGGTATTGGGGCATGAGTTGGGGCATTTTGCGAATCGGGATCATCTGCGGGGATTGGGGCGCGAGATTACGTTACGGCTGGCGATCGCAATTTTCTTCGGAGATACCAGCGCCCTCCAATCCCTCTCCGGTCGGATTCTCAACCAAGTGGGATCAGCCCGGTTCTCCCAAGCCCAGGAAACCCAAGCTGATGAGTTTGGCTTGACCTTGCTCGATCGCACCTATGGCCATGTGGCCGGAGCGACGGACTTTTTTGCCCGCCTCGCGGCAACCCCTGGCGCAAATGTGCAATTCCTCGCCAGCCATCCCGCGCCCGGTAAACGGGTTGAAAACATCAAAGCGTTGATTCAACAAAATGGCTACACCCTTGGCCAAAAAGTCCCCCTAACGCTCAGCAGCGAATAAATTCTGATCTCCTGGCCAGGATTTCGTAGTTGAGGCGCGATCCGCTAGGCTGGAAAAGATGCCAACCCGGCATCCCCCCCCGCGCCTCTTGCGCTGAACCTGTCCCTTCGATCCCATAATTCCGCATGAGTCAGACCCCTACCCAGTGGATACCCGAACCTGACGAGGATGATCCCGAAGATGATTATTTTGACTATTACTTTGATCCACCCGGCAGCGAACCAGGAACGCTCACGATTGATCCCGATGGTATTCCGTCGGAACTGGTGCTGATTGACTACAGCCCAGAACACGCCACCCGCCACCCCGATGTTTCCCCGGAAACCTGCCAGCCCTATTTAAAAACGCCGTCGGTGTCGTGGATTGATGTGCGGGGGTTGGGCAGTGAGGATGTGCTAAAGCGGGTGGGGTATATGTGCCATCTCCATCCGCTGCTGCTCGAAGATGTGGTGAATGTGCCTCAGCGGCCGAAGGTGGAGGACTATAACGATCACCTGTTGATTGTGGTGCAGATGGTGTTGCCGACCCCGGATGAGGAGGGGTTTTTTATCGAACAGGTGGGGTTTGTGTTGGGGGAGCATTATTTGCTGACGTTCCAGGAGGAGCCGACGCGGGACTGTTTTCAACCGGCCCGCGATCGCATCCAAAACGGTCGCGGCAAAATTCGCCAATCGGGCCCGGACTATCTCGCCTATATCCTGCTCGATGCGATTATTGACGGATTTTTTCCGGTGTTGGAAGACTACGGCGAACGGATCGACAACCTCGAAGATGAAGTCGTCGCCAATCCGACCCGTAAAACCCTAGAGAAAATCTACGATATTCGGCGGGAGTTACTCGCGTTGCGCCGCTCGATTTGGCCCCAGCGGACGGTGATTAATAGCCTGATTCGCGAACATTACGGCCTGATTAGTCAGGATGTGGAGGTGTATCTCCGCGATTGCTACGACCATGTGATCCAGTTGCTCGATATTGTTGAGACTTATCGGGAATTGTCCGCGAGTTTGACAGAAATTTATATGTCAGCCATGAGTAATCGGATGTCGGAGGTGGTGAATCTCCTGACGATCATCTCGACGATCTTTATCCCCCTGACGTTCATTGTGGGGGTCTATGGCATGAATTTTGAACATATGCCGGAGTTGGAGTGGCGGTGGGGTTATGCCGCCTGCTGGGGGGTGATGGGCACGATCGCGCTCTGCCTGACGATCTTTTTCTGGCGGCGGGGTTGGTTTGAGGGGTTTTTCTGGAGCCCCCTGGCCTCGAAACGCCGTTAAGAGGGCCGCGTTGAACGGGCGATCAATAGCGCACTTGGTTGTAGGCCGCCTCGGAAATCACCGGTAGATCTGCATATTGGCCGCGCAGGGATTGGGCGATCGCAAAAATTGCCGCCACCAACACCGCCAAAAACAGCAGACTTTCCAACCCGCCCCCGACCCAGGCCGCTGGGCTAACCCCCGCCGGGCGCAGCAACGGCTCACTCAAGCCGCTCGACAACTCCAACACGTCCAACACCAACCGACAGAGAAAGGTGAAAATCGAGAGCAGAATCGCCTGCACAGTATTAAATCGCAGAAAATGCGGCACTTGCGAATTGCGCACCACCAAGATAAACAAGCCGAAAAAGAGACCCAATTCCACGAGGGGCAATCCCCCGATATTGAAAAAATAAACCTGCATCAACGGAGTCAGGCCGATCAACAACAGTCCCAACGGCGGAAACAGGCTCGCCAGGAAAAAGCCCAACATCGCCACTTCTAGGATGGGAATCAAATACACCAAAGCCGCAAAAATCCGATCTTGTCGTGTCGTTGCGCCACGCCAATTCATCGCGCTAGTCTCCCAATAAACACCTTGTTAATCACTAACCATAACGCACTGCTTCCTGTGTTCTAGGCATCCAACGGGTCAATGTTGGTGAGCCGAAACCCCATTTGGCATTCGTAATATCCGGCGGGGGCGCGATCGCTGCATTCCGCCCCACTCTTGGCACAACTGACCAGCGCACACCCCAACTTGCCATGATGCCAACGCGGCCGCCCCTGTTGGTCGGCTAACAAGCAGCCTTGACACACCTGTTGGGGTGAAAGAATCTGGGTCTCTGTCATAATCACAAGCATTATCCCCTCCGCAATGATGAAGCGCTGACAACAACGACGCCAGGGCATTGCTAACTCTTCTTTACCCTTAATTTTAAGCGAATCTCTGGGGTAATCCGCTGCGATCGCTACCAAGCGTTACGGAAGGACGCAGCGGGCTAGACTATCCCCCAATCCGAAACAGCGTTATCATAAAAAATCCCTCCGTTATACCTGTAATTTTTATCTCTTATGGCTAACACCGACCTGGAATTCTTAGTCGAAACTGACCCTGCGATCGCTACGATCATTCACCAAGAACTCCAACGCCAGCGGGATCACCTTGAACTGATCGCCAGCGAAAACTTCACCTCCGCCGCCGTCATGGCCGCCCAAGGCTCCGCCCTCACCAACAAATACGCCGAAGGTTTGCCGAAAAAACGCTACTACGGCGGCTGTGAGTTCGTAGACCAAGCCGAACAACTGGCCATCGATCGCGCCAAAGAACTCTTCGGGGCCGCCATGGCTAACGTGCAACCCCACTCCGGTGCCCAAGCCAACTTCGCCGTCTTCTTAACGCTCCTCGAACCCGGCGACAAAATTATGGGGATGGACTTGTCCCACGGGGGTCATTTAACCCACGGCTCCCCCGTCAATGTGTCGGGAAAATGGTTTGAAGTGGTGCAATACGGCGTGAGCCAAGCCACGGAAACCTTAGATTATGACGAAATTCTCGCGATCGCCCAACGGGAAAAACCCAAACTGATCATCTGCGGCTACTCCGCCTACCCCCGCACCATCGACTTCGCCAAATTCCGGGAAATTGCCGATGCCGTTGGCGCGTACCTAATGGCCGACATCGCCCACATTGCGGGCCTCGTCGCCGCCGGACTCCACCCCAACCCCGTCCCCTACTGCGATGTGGTCACCACCACCACCCACAAAACCCTCCGGGGGCCACGGGGCGGGCTGATCCTCTGCCGCGATGCAGAACTGGGCAAAAAACTCAACAAATCCGTTTTTCCGGGAACCCAAGGCGGCCCCCTCGAACATGTGATCGCCGGGAAAGCCGTCGCCTTCGGGGAAGCCTTAAAACCGGAATTCAAAACCTATTCCGCCCAAGTCATCGCCAATGCCCAAACCCTCGGCCAGAGCTTGGTGGATCGCGGCTTTAAGATCGTCTCCAACGGCACGGATAATCACCTGATTCTCGTTGATCTGCGCTCCATTGGCATGACCGGGAAAGTCGCCGATCAACTGGTCAGCGGCGTGCGGATTACCGCCAATAAAAACACCGTACCCTTCGACCCAGAATCCCCCTTTGTCACCAGCGGCCTGCGCTTAGGCTCCCCTGCCATGACCACGCGGGGCATGGGCGCGACGGAATTCACCGAAATTGCCAACATCCTCGCCGATCGCCTCCTCAACCCGGAAGACGAAGCCGTCGCCGCTGATTGTCGCCAACGGGTGGGGAATTTGTGCGATCGCTTCCCCCTCTATCCCCATCTGCGGATGCCCACCCCCGCCCTCGCCTAAACCACCCAACCCATGATCCATTGCTCAGGGGAACAGCCTACGTTCCCCTGAGATTTCAGAGATTTCGGAGAATCATGCTAGGCGTAGGCAGCAATTTAGTGTAGATTTTAGCTGATCTCTCCGGTTAGGCCCCTAACTCGATGTCTTTCCATCTTTACCATCTCATTGCCTTTCTCGTCTCTGCAATTGTTGTCCTCTGGAGCACGCCCGTTGTCAAAACACTAGGGCTCAAAAGTGGCCACGTTGATCATCCCAACGAGCGCAAAGTTCATCGTCAACCCATTGTCCGCTTGGGGGGTGTGTCCATTTTTGCCAGCACCCTGATCGCGGTGCTGATCGTCTGGGGACTGGGGGGCTTTGAAGGACTCTCGGCCCAAGAACAGGCCGGAATTTGGGGGGTCGCCTTCGGGAGTGTGGGCTTTTTTCTGATTGGCTTGGCGGATGATTTGTTTAATCTCAGCCCCATGTCGCGCTTGGCGATGCAAGTGGCGATCGCTGTCATCGCTTGGCATATCGGGGTCAAAATTGAATTTCTCTCCATGCCCTTTGATAACCTCGTGATGCATATCGGCTGGCTCAGTCTGCCGATTACGGTGATTTGGCTCGTGGGCATGGCCAACGCGATTAATTGGATTGATGGGTTAGATGGTCTAGCCGCCGGGGTTTCGGGCATTGCCGCTGTGGTAATGCTGGTTGTCACCCTGTTTATGGATCAACCCGGTGCTGCCCTCTTGGCCGCTGCCCTGGCCGGCGGTGCGCTTGGATTCTTGCGCTATAACTTCAATCCAGCCCAGATTTTCATGGGGGATGGCGGGTCATATTTTATGGGGTTTACCCTGGCGGGCGTGGGGGTGATTGGCCTGGTGAAAACCACAGCGGTGACGGCGGTATTGCTGCCCTATCTCATCCTCGCCGTGCCGATTTTAGACATGTCAGCGGTGATTATTTCCCGCGTCTGGCAAGGAAAATCCCCCTTTCTCGCCGACAAACGCCACCTCCACCACCGTCTGCTCGATGCGGGAATTTCCCAACGGCTGACGGTGTTGTTTATCTATGCGTTGACGCTGTGGGTGGGGAGTTTGGCCCTGGCGTTTTCGGGGATTCCGAGCGGGGCCGCCTACGCGCTGGGGGCAACGATGTTGTTGGCCTATGCGGGTTGGCAAGTCTGGCGCAGCAGTAGCAGTAATGTCAGCAATTAGGGGCTGATCCTAACGTTAACTATGAGTGCAGAAATTATATGTGTGGGGACTGAGTTGCTGTTGGGGGAAATCCTCAACGGTAATGCGCGGTTTTTGGCGGCGGAGTTTGCCCGGTTGGGTGTGCCCCATTATTTTCAGAATGTGGTGGGGGACAATGTTGAACGGATTCATCAGGTGATGGAGGTGGCGATCGCTCGCTCCTCCCTGCTCATTTTTACCGGTGGCCTGGGCCCGACTCCTGATGATCTCACCACCGAAGCGATCGCGCAATTTTTCCACACCCCCCTCACCGAACGCCCCGAAGTCCTCCAAGACATCACCGAAAAATTCGCCCAACGCCGCCGCCAAATGACCCCCAACAACAGCAAACAAGCTCTCCTTCCGGAGGGCGCGGCGGTGCTGCCCAACCCCACCGGCACAGCTCCGGGGATGATTTGGCAGCCCAAACCAGGGTTAACCATTCTCACCTTTCCCGGTGTGCCGTCGGAACTGTACCGCATGTGGCAGGATACCGCCGTGCCATTTTTGCAGTCCCAAGGCTGGGGCCAGCAGATTATTCACTCCCAGGTGCTGCGGTTTTGGGGCGTGGGCGAATCTACCCTCGCGACGAAGGTAACGGAATTATTTGACCTGAAAAATCCCACTGTTGCCCCCTACGCCGCCAAAGGAGAAGTGCGGCTGCGGGTCTCGGCGCGGGCGGAGTCGGAAGCCGAAGCGATCGCCCTCATTGAACCCGTCGCCGCTCAGATTCGCACCCTTGCCGGGGAGGACTATTTCGGCACGGATGAAGCGACCCTCGCTTCGACGGTGGGGGCATTATTGCGCGATCGCGGTCAAACCGTCACCGTCGCCGAATCCTGCACGGGGGGCGGCCTGGGGTCGATGTTCACCGACAATCCCGGCAGTTCGAGCTATTTCCTCGGCGGCATCATCGCCTACGCCAACCGCGTCAAAGAAATGCAATTGGGCGTGAGTCCCGAAGTCCTCACCCAGCAGGGTGCAGTGAGCGAACCCGTCGCCAAGCAAATGGCGTTAGGGGTGAAGGCGTTACTCGGCAGCGATTGGGGGATTAGTATTACGGGCGTGGCTGGCCCCGGTGGCGGCACAGCCCAGAAACCCGTGGGGCTGGTGTATATCGGGTTAGCCCATCCGGATGGCACGGTGGAGATTTTTGACTACCGATTCGGTCAGGAGCGCGATCGCGCCACCATCCGCCACATGAGTGCCTGTCACGCCCTCGACCGCCTCCGCCGTCGCCTCTAGATTGGTCTCTGATCCTCGTCACTGTGGACAAGCTACAGTTAAAGAAAACGGGAGCACCCACCGATGATCGCCGCTCAATCCCCCCACTACCTCACCCCTGAAGACTACCTAGAGCAAGAACGCCACAGCGGCATCAAACACGAATACATTGATGGCGAAGTCTATGCCATGGCGGGCACGGGTGGATTTCACAACATCATCAGCGGCAACACTTATATGCTCGTGCGAAACCATCTACACGGTTCCAACTGCCGCACGTATTTTGCCGATATGAAAGTGAAATTGGCAGAGGGAAAACAATTCTTCTATCCAGATCTCGTGATTACCTGCGATCCGAATGATGATCCATCCCGTGCCTATATCACTGGGCCGAAGCTGATTATTGAAGTGTTATCAGAGTCTACAGAATTATTTGATCGCGGGAAAAAATTTCAATATTACCGCACAATTCCCAGCTTGCAGGAGTATGTTTTAATCAGTGTTCGAGAGTATCTGGTTGAAGTGTTTCGGCGCATGGAGCAGGGTTGGTTCATGCAAACGTATCAGGGATTAGGTGCGATCGCGCAATTCCAAAGCATTGATCTAGAAGTACCCTTAGCCGAAATTTACGCCACCCTAGACCTGAGCAACGTGCTGCCCCAGTCATAATAAACAACGGGAGAATTCGATGATCGCCGCTCAATCCCCCCACTACCTCACCCCTGAAGACTATCTAGAGCAAGAACGCCACAGCGACATCAAACACGAATACATTGATGGCGAAGTCTACGCCATGGCGGGCACGACTAAAACTCACAACACCATCAGCCTCAACACTGCCATGCTGCTTCGTATGGGGTTGCGATCGTCTCCGTGCGAAATCTTTATGGCGGATGTCAAAGTTGGTTTGGCGAATCAGACCCGGTTTTTTTATCCCGATTTGGTGGTGACGTGCGAGTCTGACGAGTCAGATGCTTACGTGATTTACGCACCGAAGCTGATTATTGAAGTGTTATCAGAGTCCACAGAATCCTACGATCGCGGCAAGAAGTTTCACGACTACCGCACCATTCCCAGCCTGCAAGAATATGTTTTGATCAGTAGTCAAGAGTATCTAGTGGATGTGTTTCGGCGCATGGAAAATGGTCTGTGGTTGTTTGAAAGTTATCAGGGAGACGGTGCGATCGCACAATTCCAAAGCATTGATCTAGAAGTACCCTTAGCTGAAATTTACGCCACCTTAGATCTCGGTGAGCCGCCAGCAATTCCTGACGATACACCGCGATCATCGTCTTACCCTTAATCAAGCTGATAACTATTAATCGAGGGGAACTTTGTACACCCAATCGGCATAGTCAGAATCGCGATTTTCAGTAATCGCCGTGAGTTTATCGCGGAGTTGAGTGGTGATCGGTTTGTCTTGGGGGAGGTGATAGTTTTCGACCTGTTTAACAGGGGTAATTTTCGCCGCCGTTCCGCTCAGAAACACCTCATCCGCAATGAACAATTCCGACTTATCCACTGGCCGCTCAATCACCGTTAATCCCATCGCTTTGGCAATGGTTGTAACACTATCACGGGTAATCCCTTCGAGGATGTCTTGCTCGTAGCCAGGGGTGATCACTTGGCCATTGCGAACGAGGAATAAATTCATCCCCGACGCTTCACAAACCTTGCCTTGGGAGTTCATCAGAATTGCCTCATCAAAGCCCGATTCGACAGCTTCGGTTTTGGCGAGGGATGAGGTGATGTACGCACCGCTGATTTTGCCGCGCAGGGGTAAACTGCGATCTTCTTGGCGATACCAAGAGCTAATCCGGCAGGAAACCCCATCGGGAGAGAGGTAATCACCCAGTTCTAACCCATAGACAAAAAAGTCTTTTTCAATGTTATGGAGTCGGGGGGCAATGCCGAGATCGGAGGTATAGACGAAGGGACGAATATAAAAAGAGGCTGCGGGCTGATTTTTGCGAATGAATTCAACAATAACGTGCTCGATTTTATCGGCGGGTAAATCGAATTGCAGCAGCCGCGCACTGTTGCTAAGGCGTTGGCAGTGGCGATCGAGGCGAAAGAGAAGAATTTGGCGGGGATTGTTGGGGTCGGGGATGCCACGCAGTCCACCAAATGCGCCAGTTCCGTAGTGGAGGGCGTGGGTGGCGATGGAGATGTTCGCGTCTTTGAACGGAATGAATTGACCTTGTAGGTAAGCAGTGGGGAGAAAGTTATGCATCGTTGCTCAAGAGCGGAGTTGGCTCATTAGTATATCCCATCGGATTGGGGCCTGTATAGCGGCGCGATCGCACCGGTTGCCCCGTCTATTTCAGGGTAGGATCGTGATTGTTTAGGCCTTGTGACGAAACGCTGTGAGGGGGCCGGTGGCGGGATTATTGTGCTGTGCAATGATGAGTGGGACACAGGGACGGTGAAGGATGGGTGAGTCAATGCCGGAAACGCCGGTAACGTTGGTGATTTCTGAGGTGGTCGCGGACGATCGCATTGCGGAATATGAAGAGTGGACGAAGGCGATCAACGGGGCAGCACGGTCTGCGCCGGGTTTCTTGGGGGTGGAGATCATTCGTCCCCGCGACCCGAATTATCTCGAATATGTGGTGATCGTGAAGTTTGCGGCGTATCACTATCTACGGGCTTGGGTGCAGTCGGATACCTATCGATTTTGGGTGCAGCGCTCGAATCATTTGGTGCGCGATCGCGCCCTCCAAGACCAACCCGACGGCCTCGAACTCTGGTTCACGCTCCCCGCTAGCCGCATTCAAACCCGCTCCCAACCCGCCTATTACAAAAAGGTGATTATCGGCATGACGGCGGTTTATCCCCTGATTTTGCTGGTCAATCAGGTAGTGGGGCCCTTTTTAACGGGGTTGCCGCCGAAGTTGGCGCTGTTGATTTCGGTGATGTTTGTCTCAGCGCTGATGACCTATCCGGTGATGCCGCTTCTGACGCGCTGGTGCGATCGCTGGCTTTACCCACCGGTGCGATCGCGTTTCTAACCACGCCCTAAAACTGTATTTAGGAGCCTACCGCTTGAACCACATCCAGCCACTTTGGTGCCGTGAAAGCAAAACCAATCCACATAAAACACCAATATGGGAATTACACAGATAAAATCTGAATAAAATTAGTACAAGAGTAATGAGATGGAAAAAATTCGTACAATTCAATAGTCAGGTTACTCAAGCCCCAGAACAGCAAGGTTATGAATGAGCGTTCCATATACTCTATTGTGAGTACGAATGGGTACTATTGACTTGTCTAGCTAAGGAGGTTAAATGCCTGAGTTTCGCGTGCAGGATCTGCTTTAAGATATTTTTTAGACGTTTTAAAAAGCTGTTTTTGAGAAATCTTACACTAATAGCTACTTGCTCACTCAGTGGGTGGACTGGATTAAATGCAAAATAACGTGAGTTTTGGTTAGGGCAATTCGTTGGGATAGTTGTATGAAAGAATTAGCCATCTAGAGAACTCAAAAAAAATCAGGCTTTCAGATTATTTAGAAATCATGTTAAATCAGTAGCATAAGTTTCCTTGTGCTATAATCCGTATCAGATTTACATCCTACAAATGTTTTGTAACTATGAAATGGCGAGTTGTACTTGAACCTGATCCTGAAACAAACGAATGGGCAATTTGGTGTCCAGAGTTACCTGGATGTACATCTGCTGGTATTACACAAGAGGAAGCCCTTAGTAATATACGGGAAGCGATTGAGCTTTATTTGCAGCCTGACGCGATTAACCTTCTGCCTGGAGCAGTAATCCGTGAGATTATGATCGGATGACTCGACTCAGGAGAATGACTGCTGACAAAGTTGAGCGCATATTACGCAAGTATGGCTTTGGATTGATCTCTCAGAAAGGTAGTCATAGAAAATGGCGTGGTGGGGATCAGGATACTCAGGTCATCGTCCCTTATCATCGAGGGAAAGATTTACCGACTGGGACATTACGCAACATTATGATCGCAGCCATGATTCCAGAGAAAGAATGGAAATCTCCATAAACTTCATTTAATACTAAATCCGAAACGTAGACCCCGATCCAGATTTTAAGGTACGAACCCGCTGATCAGAGGAATATTGTTATGGCGTTTTAACGTTGAATCGGCCAGCCGAGGCGGGTGGGTTCTTGGTAGATGCGACGGAGGGTGAGGAGGTCGCGGCGGGAAATGGGGGGCGGGTCGCTGACTTGGGAGAGGTAGAGGGCATCGTTGGGATCATCGCTGTGGCCCCACAGGCCGAGGGCGTGGCCGAGTTCGTGGCGGGCAGTGCCTTGGATGCGGTGGGGGGGTTGATCGGGGTTGAGGTAGAGGGTGAAGCGGTGGGCGAGGTGGGGGGGGTGGTTGG
>CAZCWE010000085.1:0-12237 GCA_964502285.1 uncultured Spirulina sp.
CTGAGCGGAGTCGAAGCCCGGCCGCTTACCCTTCGACGACCCTCAGGGTGCGCTGGTTGAATGTCCTAACAAACTTGTCCACTGCTATACATCATTATCAAAAACTGGCAGACTTCACCCGAAACTCCCTTCATTTTGACCCTAAATCATCACCATTAGGTTAATAACGGATTAAGACCCCTACAGGGTATTTCAGGATTAGATTGCAACAGATGCCCACCATAAGCCTTGCTGTATTCAGTTCACAACTTCCTCGTTCTCACGATAACTCGACTCCAAAATCTCGTCCTGTGGCATGGCGTGATCATCATTCCTACAGGATTTTGAAAACATCAGTATCTCGCATCCTGTCTCACATGAGTTGCGTTAATGTTGACGGCGTTGATAGGCTTTTTGTAAGCAACGGTTTTGCTCATTCACATTATATTGCGAATGTTGGATGACCCGATTCCAGTAGGGCTTGGCTTGGGCTGGCTTCTGCTCTGATTCCAAAATTTGGGCATAGAGACAGAGTTCGTGGGGGCTATTGGGGGCAAGGTGCAAGGATTTTTGGACGAACTCTTTGGCTTCCTGAGGACGGTTATCTTCCCACAATGCCCAAGCTCGCACCCCAAAACAGGCCGCCCGCACCTGATGTTGAGGACTGTCCCAACACCGCTCTGTGGCTCGCATGACCCATTCAATAGAATTTCGGGGTTGAGTCCGCAGCACTAAGCGGGCATGTTTGATGATCGCAGTTTCGCTACCGCGATTGGCCGCACGTTGATACGCCCCTAAGGCACAGTCGAGGTCATCTTGCTTTTGCTCGCAGAGACGACCCACGTTGTAGTACGCATCAGGTGAGAGGGGCGCAAGGGCGATCGCCCCCTGATAAAACCAGCGCGAGGTAACAAGGTGATCTTCCTGGGCGGCCGCCTTTCCCCATTGATTGAACCGATGCGCCAGCATCTCGCCCCCAAGACCGTAGCAAAGCAGCGCACTGCCCAAGGCCAGGCTCCAGCTATACCGCCGTCGCCACCGGGGGAGCGATCGCGTCTTGGTCGTTTTGATTTCCTGACCGCGCAACTCCGCCCAGGTCGGCGGTATCACCGCCGGATGTTGGCAAATAATCGGCAAGCCCGACACCCCCGGTAATTTATCCTCTAGGCTGCGCAACTGCTCACGGGCATAGCGCACCGCTAAATGGAACGGATGCCCTTCCGCAAACGTCCGCAAAAAACTCTTCAGAAACGTGTGGGCGACGCAATCGGGCACAGCTTCACGCATCACCACAAACGGTGGCAGGGGAATCTGGGCAGCCGCCAGATCGCGGGCCAGCCCTAACCCATCGCAGGAGTTAAAAATAGCCAATTGTAAGCCTTGCTGAACCGCATGGTTGAGGGCTTCTTGCAGTTCTGCGATCGTGATTTTATTGTGATGAGCTGTGGGATTAATAAACAGCGTGCCGTGGGTGGCATCGTGACGACTTGAACTATGGCCCGAAAAAAGCAAAATATCCCAACGCTTTGACCACAGGGCTTGGATTACCTCCGCTCGGCTCGGTTCATCGAGGGTCGTCAACTGGATGCCCGGTAATTTTTGCAGGATGCGCACATCGTGCATCACATTGATGCCCCGGCTGTCACCGAGAATCACAAGAACACGCACCTTCCGACGGCGCGGCGGGGGTGAAAACAACACGGGTGCGGAGTAGTTGGGCGGACTCAGGGCAACCTCACCATAGGGATAGTCGGTTTTCAGTAGCTCCCAGGCCTGCCACGGTAAACGCCACAATAGTTCTTGATCACTTTCAATGACAATCCGAAAGGTTTCGGTGGGGCTAATGTGGGTGCGCAGGTGACGTTCAATCGGTTGAAAGGAGGTCTGGTCAAGCCAGGCGTTGAGGGACTGAGCGAGCTTGGCGTTGAGTTGTTCAAAATCTGTGGCGGAGATATGGGTAATCCCTGTGGCTTCGATGCTAATGCCGGGGGTGGAGAGTTGCCGGACAGGATAGCTCGCCAGTGCCTCGTAGAGTACACGCCAGCTCCGATACAGTTGGACTAAGTGGGGGGCAGGGGGCAGGGACGCGGTGCTCTGGGTTAAGCGGGGCCCTGACAGCCCCAGACGGGCTGTGATGGATGGGAAGCCTTTTTCTAGGCTTCCCATCCCAAAATTGAGCACCACCACTCGTATCATTCCCTCACCTCAACTGTAAATGCTTCAAATCGTGAATGCTTCTACAATAGTAAACTTTCCCAATGCAACCCGGAGTTGAAAATCGGTGCCGTCATGAACGCGGAACTGACGGAGTTGAATCCTCTGGTCATGGCTGCGGGTTTTGATCTGTGAGAGCGGCACATCACTGTCTTCGTGCAACGAGAGGGTGATGTTTGGCGGTAGGGTGCGATCGCCCCCGGCCGGATGCAGTTGGGCAACCACTTCAACCGTCTGCTCGGTTTCTGGGGTGATCACCACCACTAGGGTGACAGAGAGTGCGTCTTCTTCCAGTGGCCCTAGGTGCAGCTCCTTGGCCTTGGCGATCTTGCCGGGGGCGAGCGAGGAGACGACGGCTTCCCTCGGTGGGCTCAAGGCACTCCGGAGCGCCCACGACGGTTCAAGCTCAGGAGTGGGACGGGCAAAGAGGCGATCGCGCCATCGCTGCCACCAGGGTTGTTGGACCTGCATCGCCACCGTTGTGGACAGGGTTGCTTGCTCCTGACCCCGAAGATCTCGCGGCAAGAGAGCGATCGCATCGTGCCAAACCGGATCAGCCACTCCCCGCAGCCAAGACCGTAGCGATACCGGCTCCAAGCGATCCAACGCCATCAGAAATGCTTCCATCGGCTGCAAATGGCTTAAGGGCAAAAGCTCTTGATTGACCGTGGCAGAGAACCCCAATAATGTCGCCTGGCGTTGGGCATAGTCAATCCCCACCGCGATATACCCAATTCGATTCAACGCCCCGGACTCGTCTTGATCACTCCACACGTCCGGCGGCACCGGACAGTCCGAGGGGCGAGCGGCGGCATCGGCTGACCATCGCACCGGCCGACATTCCACCGTGCCCTTGCCCACAATCTTCAGATCTGCCACATCTGCCATCAACCGCAGTACCGGGTTCCAGCTATCGCCTTGAGCGAGATCCGTGGGGATATCTAACATCTGTAAATAATCGTGAACCGCCAGAACCGCTAAGGTATTGAGCTGAATTTGAGCCGCCTTCAAGTGACTCGCGGGCTGTGGCGTGAATTGTTGGGCGATCGCCCAATGATGCGAAGGAATTGGAAAAATTAGACTGGAAAAATTTCCCATGACAGTGACAATACGACAATGAATAACAGATTAGTCTTTCTACTCTAGATATCCCTCAGATTGAGCAAATTTTCGCAATTGAGGCAGACAGTGACGCTGATAGAAGCTGGCCAATGTTGAAATGGAACAGTCAAATTCAGCCGCGAGATCCTTCCATGCCGTTTCAGGGGGAAGACGGCGCAACAGTAGACGCTGACAGGTGATGTGAGGATAATGCTTTACACAAATGCTTTGTAAAATGCCCTCAGGATCTGTTTCGATCCAGTGACGAGTATTTTCTAAAATGGGCGGAATTTCTGCCTCTGCTACAATCAAGACCGTCGGATCAGGTGTATTGATCGTGGGATGGTAGCGCGTTTTCTGCTCGTCGCGATCGCGCTCCCAAAAATCCTGCAAACGCCGCTTCAGATAAGCATTGAGCCAGGTCGTAACGCTACTAATCTTGGCATCGTACTGCTTGCCAGTCTCAGCTTCACACAGATTACGACTGAGATAGATCCAGGTTAATTGCAGTGCGTCTTCGTAGTAGGGTGTATTCTCACGCCACAGCAAATTAGACTCAATGATCGCCTCGATCAACCGGGACAGGATCACACGACGCTCTCGACTCCCTTTCGGATGGCGGCATGCCTGACAGCATAAGTCATGGAGAAGACGGCGGGGCTGGGTCGTCATAATTTACTCTACGGCAAGTGCTTGCAACAATAATCCATCGTTCAATTCAGCATTCATCACTCGTACCGCTTTCACACCAAAACCTTCAAACCTTACCGTCGGCAAGGGAATGGGTCGGACGTGGAGCTAAAACTATCGCCTTTACTCCCTTGAGCAACGGCATGATGACCTGGCAACGGGTCTCCAGCCCATCCGCCATGGGACGTTTTTGCGCATTCTGGGGATCTATAGGGTCGAAGCGGTCAAAGCAGGCATGATTCCATTATGACTGAAAATCAGGCGAGACTCGTGTTCAACAATACTCCTTGCCTTGTCCTGCCGATTTGTGGGGAAAGTCGTCGATGATGGGGCGAGATAGGCCATCTTTAGGGCTGCGTCCAGAGGGCTTCGAGGTAGTCAATGGCAGCCTCCTGTTTCGACGGATAGTTATAGGCAAATTCTTCAAACCACAGCCCTTCATCGGAGTAGGGGTCGAGGTCTTTGAGCCAGGCGGCGGCTTTTTGAGCGATCGCTTTCCGGCGTTGTTGTCGCTCCCATTCCCGCTGTCGATGTTCCCGCAACCGGGCTTCCTGTTCTTTAATCTGAGCAGCGGTGTCAATTTCTTTAAATTCACCTTTGAGATCATCCAGCAGATGATCCAGTTTCGGATCAGGCGGCGGCGGGCGGCGGTTGGCCTCAAACTCCCGCTTCATTTGGGTGATCACGCCGTCCGTAGCTGCTGAGGTTTTGCGGGTGGGGAGTTCGATCGGCGGTGCTGGTTTCTGGCTAAATTCGGTTTGCAAGTCGGCGAGGAGGGCTTGCACGTCATCGTTGGGGGCGGCGGGCGATCGCCTCTCCGGCGGCGGGATAGAGACGGGATCACGTTGCTGAAACTCCGCCTGCACCTCAGCGAGTAAATTCGCCACGTTAGCATCGCCTTGATCGGGGGGAGCGGGGCGACGCTGCTGCTGGGCAAAACCTTCGAGGTCGAGATCATCAGACTCCGCCGGAGTTTGTTTTTGGGCAAACTCCGCCTGCAATTCCGCCAACAAAGCAGCGGGATCATCCGGTTGATGGTTGGATTGTCCTGGCGCTTGTGAACTCAATTCGCGTTCAACCTCCGCAAGTAATGCATCAATCGTCTGATCCTTGGTGTGATCCCCCTGCCCCGATGGCGGGAAGGATGACTCGGTGGGTTCCATCATCCAATCGCCCCCACCTAGACTAGGCTGCGATCGCCTCTTGCAGCGGTAACCACCGGAACTTGCGATCGCCCCCTAGCTCCAGCACCACCTTGATTCTCGGCTCCGTGCGCGGCAGATTAATCAAATACTCCCGCTCCTGATTCGACAGCACCATGCCTTCAATAATCCACAGCACCAAGCCTTTGGAGTTCGGCGGCAAATTTTCGAGCTGCGTCAGAGCGATCGGGGGCACATAGTAGATCTCCCCCACCATCGCACCTTGGCCGATCGTCTTCTTGCCCAAGTGCGCCGGACGCACCCCATGGACTCCCATCAGGTACGCCGCCACATCCCCCAAACCACGAGCTGTCAAATTCAAGGTTTGATACCCCGCTGCCCGGAGTCGCCGCTGATACCGACCTTCAAAGCCTCCTTCTAAGGGCGCGTAGATCCCCACAGCTCCGGACTGCTCTAACCCTTTGATAAACGCTTTACCCGTTGTCAACAGTGCCATACCTTCTTTTCCAGTTCTTCACTAAATGTTGCTAAGATTGCAATGCGCTTCATCTATCTTATAGTGAAACCCCCGCAGGCAGGGTAGAGCGATCGCGCCAATCTCCCCGCCCCCCTTGCCCCCATTCCCTCAAAATTTGCCCGCTTGACTTGGTGTACCAAAGCCGTTATAGTAAGCGATTGTGACCTTAAACGCGGACATTTAGTAACGAGCGTTACTGAACCTAAGTGTTCAAAGCGTACTCACCCACGGATACTGAAAGCTCATATCGTGCGTTTCAAGTCCAGAGTACCCAACGGGTCAAGAGAGCAGCCAATCACTGAATCCTGTTCTCAACCACAACCTGCCCCCAACGGGCGAAAACCAAGGCACTTCAATGATGTTTCCGTTCACCTTAACCCAGGTCGGACGGACTGAATCTGTCTGAAGGGAAGCGATCCACCTGCGCTCATCTGTCTCGTCTTTGGTGCGACCTCCCGGTTTATCAGTTTGTTTTATTTAACGTGTTGTTTAGAGAAAGAGAGGGCTAAACCCGTGTCTGTCGGTATCCTCGGCACCAAGCTAGGCATGACCCAGATTTTCGACCGAGAATCTGGTGCTTCGATTCCCGTTACCGTCATTCAAGCGGGACCATGCACAATCACTCAAATTAAACAAAAGCAAACGGACGGCTACACAGCAGTCCAGATTGGCTATCAGGAAGTTAAAGAAAAAGCCTTAACCAAGCCTGAACTTGGACATCTCAGCAAAGCCAATGCCGCTCCCCTCCGTCACCTGAAAGAATATCGCCTCGACGATGTCAGCAGCTTTGAATTGGGACAAGCATTGAGCGCCGATATTTTCACCCCCGGTCAACTCGTTGATGTGTCGGGTAAAACCATCGGTCGTGGTTTCGCTGGGTATCAAAAACGGCATAACTTTAGACGTGGGCCCATGTCCCACGGGTCTAAAAACCACCGCCTCCCCGGTTCCACCGGCCCCGGTACGACCCCCGGTCGGATTTTCCCCGGCAAGAAAATGGCAGGGCAGTACGGCAATACGAAAGTGACCATCCGCAAGTTGCAGGTTGTCCGCGTCGATGCTGAAAAGAATCTGTTGCTCGTGCGCGGTGCAATTCCAGGGAAGCCCGGCAATGTGTTGAGCATCGTGCCTGCAAATATCGTCGGCTAGACGGTTCGGTCTGTATACAGTGGAAAGACAAGTTAGACAATGGTTAATTGTGTTGTAAAAAATTGGCAGGGTGAATCGGTCGGCGAAACGACCCTGGATCTCCCCGTGGCCAAAGAAGAGAATGCGGCGCATATTGTTCACCGGGCCCTAGTCCGCCAACTGGCGAATGCTCGGCAGGGAACAGCGTCAACGAAAACCCGCGCGGAAGTGCGCGGGGGTGGACGCAAGCCCTGGCGGCAAAAGGGAACGGGTCGGGCTCGCGCTGGGTCGATTCGCTCGCCGTTATGGCGTGGGGGTGGGGTCATTTTTGGACCTAAACCCCGCGACTATAGCCAAAAAATGAACCGCAAGGAACGCCGGTTGGCGTTGCGCACGGCGTTTAATAGCCGGGTTGAGGATTTGGTGGTGGTGCAGGATTTCGCCGCAGAATTGACGAGCCCGAAAACAAAGGATTTGGTGACGGCGTTGGCGCGTTGGGATGTGACCCTCGAAAAGCGGGTGTTGCTGATTACCCACGAGCCCAATGAAACGCTCTATCTGTCGGGGCGCAATATTGCGAATCTGACGATGATTTTGGCCACGAACCTCAATATTCACGATGTGTTGACGGCGAAAAAAATTGTGGCAACGGATGCGGCGATCGCCAAAATTCAGGAGGTGTATTGTGACTAATTATGACCCCCGCCAACTGGCGGATCTGATTCTGAAGCCGGTAGTGACGGAAAAAGCGACGATCATGCTTGAGCAAAACAAGTATGTGTTTGATGTGCTTCCGAAAGCGACCAAGCCAGAAATCCGAGCGGCGATTGAGTCTCTCTTCGACGTTAAGGTCACGAAGGTGAATACTCATCTGCCTCCCCGACGCAAAAAGCGGGTCGGCAAATTTATTGGGTACAAATCGCAGTACAAACGGGCGATCGTCACCCTAGCAGAAGGGGATGAAATTGTCCTCTTCTCCGATGTCTAAGACCAAAACCAGCGACATTATGTCGCGCAGTAAGCCTTGCAGAGCACGTAACTGAACATGGGTATTCGTTCTTTCAGACCAATGACTCCGGGGACAAGGGAAGCCAGCGTATCTGACTTCGCCGATATCACCAAGTCCAAACCGGAAAAATCTCTTACTAAATACAAGCACCGGAAGAAAGGCCGCAATAATCGCGGTGTGATCACCAGCCGGCGACGGGGGGGCGGTCATAAACGCCTCTACCGTCAAATCGATTTTCGTCGCGATAAGCGCAGTATTCCGGCAACGGTGGAGGCGATCGAATACGATCCCAACCGTAATGCGCGGATTGCCCTCGTGGTCTATGAAGATGGCGAAAAACGCTATATTCTCTGCCCCGATGGCTTGAAAGTGGGCGCGAGCATTATTGCGGGGCCGGATTCTCCCTTTGAGACGGGCAATGCGTTACCGCTCTCGAATATGCCCCTCGGCAGTGAGATTCATAATATTGAACTCTTACCGGGTCGCGGTGGGCAAATGGTGCGTTCCGCTGGCGCAGCAGCGCAATTGGTGGCGAAGGAAGGGGATTATGTCACCATTAAACTCCCCTCAAAAGAAGTCCGCATGGTACGCCGTGAGTGCTATGCCACCCTGGGTCGAGTGGGCAATGCGGAGGCCCGCAACCTGAGCTTAGGGAAAGCAGGACGCAAGCGCCATTTAGGCCGTCGTCCCCAAGTTCGAGGCAGTGCAATGAACCCGGTGGATCACCCCCACGGGGGCGGTGAAGGGCGTGCGCCCATTGGTCGCAGTGGCCCGGTGACACCTTGGGGTAAGCCCGCATTGGGGCGGAAGACGCGCAAGAAGAATAAACCGAGCGATCGCTTTATTGTCCGCCGTCGCAATGCCTAAGCCTCAACCACATTGTTAACCACTCAAACCACAAGTACCTATGGGTCGTTCCTTAAAAAAAGGGCCATTCGTGGCCGATAGCCTGCTTTCCAAAATTGAAAAGCTCAACGCCAAGAACGAGAAGCAAGTGATCAAAACCTGGTCACGCGCGTCTACGGTGTTGCCCCAAATGGTGGGTCACACCATCGCCGTCCATAACGGCCGTCAGCATGTTCCTGTCTATGTCAACGAACAGATGGTGGGTCACAAGTTGGGCGAATTCGCGCCGACTCGGACGTTCCGGGGTCATGCGAAAAGTGACAAAAAAGCGAGACGCTAACGGGAGAAAATCATGGCAGTAGATACCAGAGAAGAAGTCAAAGCGATCGCCCGCTATATCCGGATGTCCCCCAACAAAGTCCGGCGCGTCCTCGACCAAATTCGAGGCCGTTCCTATCGTGAGGCGTTAATCATCCTTGAATTCATGCCCTACCGCGCCTGCGGCCCCATCTTAAAAGTGTTACGGTCTGCCGTTGCCAATGCTGAGCATAACAACGGGTTAGACCCCAGCACCTTGATGGTGAGCAGTGCCTACGCCGACCAAGGGCCCAAACTCAGACGGTTCCGGGCCCGCGCCCAAGGTCGAGCCTACCAAATCCAACGGCCAACGTGTCACATTACCGTTGCCGTTGCCCCCGCCCTAGACGACGAATAAGAGGAACACAACCGTGGGACAAAAAGTACATCCAACTGGCTTTCGCCTTGGCATCATCAAAGAACACCGGTCTCGGTGGTTCGCCGATCGCAAGCGCTATCCAGAACTACTCCAAGAAGACCACAAAATCCGCGAACACGTACAAGCGAATCTCAGCAATGCAGGGATCTCCGACGTGCGCATCGAACGCAAAGCCGACCAAATTGATCTCGAAATCCACACCGCTCGCCCTGGGGTTGTGGTGGGTCGCGGCGGCAGCGGCATCGAAGCCCTCCGCACCGGTCTCCAGCAACTGCTCGGTGGCACTCGCCAAATTCGCGTCAACGTGATCGAAGTGGCTCGCGTCGATGCTGATTCGGTCTTGATTGCCGAATACATTGCCCAACAACTCGAACGTCGGGTTTCCTTCCGTCGGGTTGTGCGCCAAGCCATTCAACGGGCCCAGCGCGCTGAAGTGCAAGGCATCAAAATCCAAGTGGGCGGTCGTCTTAATGGGGCAGAAATTGCGCGGACAGAGTGGACTCGCGAAGGTCGTGTTCCCCTCCATACCCTCCGGGCTGATATTGACTACGCTTACCGCACCGCCAAAACCATTTACGGCATTTTGGGGATTAAGGTTTGGGTCTTCAAGGGCGAAATTATCCCCGGTCAAGAAGAATTGGCAGCGGCAACACCGAGTCAACAACCGGCTCGCCGTCAACGCCGGAACCGCCAATTTGAAGACCGCTCGGAATAAGCGATGATGCGCCGGGCCGGTCTGTTACGAGTCATTTTTAACGCAAGCACATTATGTTAAGTCCCAGAAGAACAAAATTCCGCAAACAGCAACGCGGTCGCATGAGAGGGCTGGCAAAGGGCGGCACCACGCTAAATTTTGGTGATTTTGCCCTCCAGGCGATCGAACCGTCTTGGATTACCTCCCGCCAAATCGAGGCTGCCCGTCGTGCCATGACCCGCTATGTCCGCCGGGGTGGGAAGATTTGGATTCGTATCTTCCCGGATAAGCCTGTGACGATGCGCCCGGCAGAAACCCGGATGGGTTCCGGGAAAGGGTCGCCTGAGTTTTGGGTGGCTGTGGTGAAGCCCGGTCGCATCATGTTTGAGATGAATGGTGTGTCTGAAGAAGTGGCGCGGGAAGCGATGCGTTTAGCGTCTCAGAAGCTGCCGATTAAGACAAAATTCATTGTCCGCAAGGAGGTTGAAAGTTAACGATGGCATTACCTAAGGTTGCAGATGCGCGCAAACTCAGTGATGAGGAATTATCAACGGAGATTGTGAGCGCGAAACGGAAACTATTTGAGTTGCGGCTTCAGCAGGCGACTCGTCGCCTCGAAACCCCCCATGAGTTTAAACATACGCGCCATTGGATCGCTCAGTTACTCACTGTTGAACGGGAGCGGCAGTTAACTCAATCGACCCCAACTACTACAGCAGAGGAGTAAACAAGAATGGCAGTTAAAGAACGTGTGGGTTTGGTCGTCAGCAACAAGATGGACAAGACGGTTGTGGTGGCGATCGAGAACCGTGCCCCCCATCCGAAGTACGGCAAGATTGTGGTCAAAACCAAAAAATATAAGGCCCACGACGAAGAAAATAAGTGTAATGAGGGCGATCGCGTCCGGATTCGTGAGAGCCGTCCCCTCAGTCGGACCAAACGCTGGATGGTCACTGAAGTTCTCGAAATCACGAATCGGTAAGCATTCCCTAACCCTGTTCAAGAGTAATGATTCAACAACAAACCTATCTCAATGTGGCTGATAACAGCGGCGCTCGCAAGCTGATGTGTCTGCGGGTTTTGGGCAAAGGCAATAGTCGTTATGGCGGCATTGGCGATCGCATTATCGCCGTTGTCAAAGAAGCCATCCCCAACCAAGGGGTGAAAAAATCCGATGTTGTCACGGCGGTAATCGTGCGCACCAAGCAATCCCTACGTCGGGATAGCGGCATGAGCATCCGGTTTGACGACAATGCGGCGGTGATTATCAACAGCGACGGGAACCCGAAAGGAACCCGCGTCTTTGGTCCCGTGGCGCGGGAATTGCGCGATCGCAACTACACCAAAATTGTCTCATTGGCACCGGAGGTTATCTAAAAGATGGCAAAAGCAAAGCGCAACGCGCCCAAAACAGCCCAGAAAATGCACGTCAAAGCAGGAGACACCGTCCAAGTGATCTCCGGTCGTGACAAAGGCAAAGTCGGAGAAATCATCAAGTCGATCCCCTCCGACAGCAAAGTGGTCGTCAAAGGGGTCAACATTCGCACCAAACACGTCAAGCCCCAACAGGAAGGCGAATCCGGTCGGATTGAAACCTTTGAAGCCCCGATCCACAGCTCCAACGTCATGCTCTACTCCAATAAAGAGCAAGTCGCCAGCCGCATCAGCTACACCGTCAACGACGACGGTCGCAAAGTGCGGATGCTGAAAAAAACCGGTGAAATCATCGACTAGTCAACCCATTCGGCAACCTGACCAAGCCCAGGTCGCCCCGCGAAAATAACCATGTCCAAACGACTCAAGCAACTCTACCAAGACACCATTGTTCCCAAGCTCACCGAACAGTTTGGCTACACCAACATTCACCAAGTCCCGAAAGTGGACAAAATCACCCTAAATCGGGGTCTTGGTGAAGCCTCTCAAAATGCGAAAGCACTTGAATCGTCATTAAGTGAACTCGCGATCATTAGTGGTCAACGTCCCGTCGTGACCCGTGCGAAAAAAGCGATCGCCGGCTTCAAAATCCGTGAAGGAATGCCCGTCGGCGTAATGGTAACCCTCCGCTCCGATCGCATGTACGCTTTTTTGGATCGTCTAATTAGCCTGGCGCTGCCTCGCATCCGTGACTTTCGCGGCATCAGCCCCAAAAGTTTCGACGGG
>CAZCWE010000086.1:0-6195 GCA_964502285.1 uncultured Spirulina sp.
ATGACCAAGCTGGCTGCGAGGCTAACACCCCACATCCCGCCATAATCGCTAAGCCCCAAAGCAGTTGCTGTGTCCGTTTCATCTCTAAATCCTCTCCCAGTTATTAAATTATGTTCTTAACGTTGAACTGTTTATCTGCTGCTGACGGTCGCCGCATGGTTTTTCTATTGGCAGATTCGTCAGAATTATATCTCTCACTTTCTATTAAAGGGGATTATCTTCAGGGATGGGTGAAGGTTCAGTAAACTTTCTCGTCAAGAACCATCAAGATTAGATAAAGTCACGGCGAGACGCTGTTTTGGGTGAGTGTCGGGAGGATATCACGCCGGGGCAGGAGACCGACGCTAGGGTGATGGCTTGTCTGCCCATAAACCGTTATCCCTGCTGGATTATAAGTTCCTGCCCCGCATGACTCGCTTCGGGTGATATACTGAGGGGGTAAACAAAGTAACATTTTTTTACAGTTACTCTCATAACTGATGATTATCGGTTAGCCCAGAGTCTTTCCCGGGTGAAATACGAACCGCCGTTTCTTGAACAATGCAACACAGTTAAACCTTTGCATTGTTCATCAAGTCGTGCGCTGCAATTCTTTTTCCTAAGCACTATGTTCAACACACCTCAAATTCTTGATGTGGTGTGTCCATACGTTTGTTATTTCATCAACCGCAAACCTGTGTGAACAGATTACATGAGTAACCATTCTCCCCGACAGCGGGCCATCATTACCGGAGCCAGTAGTGGCATTGGCAAGGCAACTGCTCTTGCGTTTGCCCAGGCGAGTATTGATGTTGCCCTTGTCAGCCGTTCTGAATCGAAGTTAAACGCTGTTGTTGAAGCCGTTCAAGCTATTGGCGGTCAAGCGAAAGCCTATTGTTTGGATCTCGCCAATGTGGATCGGGTCAAAGCAGAGTTTGAAGCGATCGCGGCTGACTTTCAACCCATCGACATTTTGGTGAACAATGCGGGGATGGGTTACACCGGCACGCTTGCCGAAACCCCCCTCCAGGATTGGCAACAGGTCATGGCGTTGAACCTCACCAGTGTGTTCCAATGTACTTTGGCCGTTTTGGCGCAGATGCGCGATCGCCGCAAAGGAACCATCGTTAACGTGGCCTCTGTGGCGGGGAAAACGCCTTTTCCGGGCTGGGGAGCCTACAGTGTCAGTAAGGCCGGGCTCATTGCCCTGTCCAAAACCCTGGCCGCAGAAGAACGCGCCCATGGCATTCGTGTGGTGGCATTCTCGCCCGGCGCAGTCAATACCCCCATTTGGGATACCGACACCGTTCAGGCTGACTTCAATCGAGGCACAATGCTTACGCCTGAAATCGTCGCCCAATCTATTCTTCACACGGTGCTGCTGCCGGAACAGGCAGTAGTTGAAGACATCACCCTCATGCCCAGTGCGGGTGCATTGTGATCCTTTGGTGATCACGGTTTAGTTTTACATTCACGCTCAAAGTCACACTTTTTGGATTTAGCTTTGTTATGACAATCGCGTCTTCCAACGGTTCTTCTCAATCTCTCACCCTTGATACCAACGGCAATCGGTTGGGTGTCGACACTCCCAGTATCACCTCCCGACCCGATCGCACCACCAACGAGCATCCGACGGCCACGCCGCACCCCGACCCCGATACAGCCAAAGAAAACATGATGGGTGCAGTGCGCATGTTGCTCGAAGGGGTGGGTGAAGACCCTGAACGAGAAGGACTCCTCAAAACGCCGAAGCGAGTTGCTGAAGCGATGCAATTTTTGACCCAGGGCTACAACCAGTCGTTGGAGCAATTGGTCAATGGGGCCATTTTTGATGAAGGCCACAATGAAATGGTCTTGGTGCGTGATATTGATGTGTTCAGTTTATGTGAACACCATATGCTGCCGTTTATGGGCAAAATTCATGTCGCCTATATTCCCAATCAAAAGGTGGTGGGCTTGAGTAAGCTGGCCCGGATTGTGGAAATGTATGCCCGTCGTCTCCAGGTGCAAGAACGCCTCACGCGGCAAGTGGCCGAAGCGGTGCAAGAAATCCTCGACCCCCAAGGCGTGGCGGTGGTGATGGAAGCCTCGCATATGTGTATGGTGATGCGGGGGGTGCAAAAACCCGGATCTTGGACGGTGACCAGCGCGATGCTGGGCATTTTCCAAGATGACCAGAAAACCCGTGAGGAATTCTTGAGTTTAATCCGCCATCAACCCAGTTTTCGCTAAGGGGGGAAGTGCGATCGCCCGCGATCGCACCCTTCTGTTGATCTTGAAACCCTAACCCCAGAACGGTTAGGGTTTCAGTTTTTAATGGGATGATGTCAACATGGAACATTGATCTAGATTTGACCCAACGATGACCCCCCCACCCAGCCAAGCGATCTACCGTATTCTCGATGCCAACCTAGACCGTGCCCGCGAAGGGCTGCGGATTGTTGAAGAATGGTGTCGATTTGGGTTAAACGATGCCCATCTCACCCAAGACTGCAAAGCGATGCGCCAAGAACTGGCCCAATGGCACAGCCTGGAACTCCGCGCCGCCCGCAATACCCCCGACGACCCCGGCACCGCCTTCACCCATCCCCACGAGGAAACCCGCAGCGACATCCAAGACCTCCTCCACGCCAACCTCAGCCGCGTCCAGGAGGCGTTACGGGTGCTCGAAGAATACGCCAAGCTCTATCAGGGGGAAATGTCGGCGGCCTGCAAGCAAATTCGCTACCGGGTCTACACCTTAGAAAGCAAATTAGCCGGAGAGAGTGATCTCGCCCAACGGCTCAAGGCGGCGAATCTGTACCTGGTGACGGCTCCGTCGCAGCATCTCTTCGCCACCGTCGAAGCGGCGTTACAAGGGGGCTTAAAACTGGTGCAGTATCGCGAAAAGTCTGCCGATGATCAGGTGCGACTGTCCCAAGCACAGAAGTTGCGCGATCTTTGCCATCAATACGGGGCGTTGTTTTTAATCAACGATCGCATCGATCTCGCCCTCGCCGTCGGTGCCGATGGGGTTCACCTCGGTCAACAGGATGCCCCGATCGCCGTGGCCCGCGCCCTCCTCGGCCCCGATCGCATCATTGGCCGCTCCACCCATGATCCGGGGGAAATGGAGCAAGCGATCGCCGAAGGAGCCGACTATATCGGCGTGGGCCCAGTGTATGAAACACCCACCAAACCCGGCCGCACCGCCGTCGGCCTCGACTACGTGCGCCATGCTGCCCAACATTGCCCAATTCCCTGGTATGCGATCGGCTCCATTGACCTGGAAACCCTGGGGGATGTGATGCAGGCCGGCGGCCGACGGGTGGCGGTGGTGCGGGCCTTGATGCAGGCCGAAGACCCCACCCTCACCACCCAGCATTTTGTCACCTACTTGCAACGGATGGTTTAGGGGGTGGTCATGACTGAAATTCTCGTCCAAGTCAACGGCAAACCTGTCACCTGCGCCCCCCACACGCCCCTATTTCAACTCCTCGACCAATTAGACCTCAACCCGCGTTTGATTGCGATCGAATACAACGGCGACATTCTCCATCGGCAATTTTGGCCGGAAACCTGCATGGTAGAGGGCGATCGCCTCGAAATTGTCACCATCGTCGGCGGAGGTTAAGCCATGCTCGATTGGATCAAGCTCCACTTTGCCACCGCCACCAACCGCCGCCGCTTTAACCTCGCCGTTTTGGCTGTACCGGCCACGGTGTGGCTGTTGTTCTTTTTCGTCCTGCCGTTGGTGATTGTGCTGCTCTATTCCGTTCTGGAGCGGGGCATCTATGGCGGCGTAGAATGGCAGTTCACCCTCGAAAATTATCAACGCCTCTTTAAGCCGATCTATTGGGGGATCTTTGGGCGATCGCTCTGGCTCGCCTTCATGACCACCCTCGCCTGCTTACTGATCGGCTATCCCCTCGCCTTCTTCATCGCCAGCCGTCCCCCCCATTGGCGCAACACCCTGCTGCTGCTGGTGATTATTCCCTTTTGGACGAACTTTCTCGTGCGCATCTATGCCTGGATTGTGATTCTGCGCCAAGAAGGGGTGATCAACGTCTTGCTGCAAAGTTTTAACCTGATTGATCAGCCGTTGGATCTGCTGTTTAATTCCTTTGCGGTCACGGTGGGCCTAATTTACGGCTATCTCCCGTTTATGATCCTGCCCCTCTACGCCACCCTCGAACGGTTTGATTTTTCCCTGCTCGATGCCGCCCAAGATTTAGGGGCCAATGACCTGAAAACCCTGATTCGGGTCGTGATTCCCCTGACGCTGCGCGGTGTGGTGGCGGGGTCGCTGCTGGTGTTCATTCCGGCGGTGGGCGAGTTTATCACCCCGGATATTTTGGGCGGTGCGAAAACGGTGATGATGGGGAATTTGGTGCAAAGTCAGTTTCTCAGTGCGCGGAATTGGCCCTTTGGGTCGGTGCTGTCGATTGTGATGATTGTGATTGTCTTGATTCCCATCGTGATCTATTTTCGAGTGGCTGAGGAAAAATTCAATGCTTAGGGTTGAACAACACAATTCACCCGGAACCCACCCCGCGCTTTGCGCACCCCTCCGAGGAGGGGATTGAGACCCGAACCATTGTCTAATCTCAGCATTGGATGAACAACACATTTCCGCGACCTATGAATTCTGCTGCTTCCCCCCAACTGAAACGCACCGTTGATCTCGCCATTCGCCACATTGGCCGGTTTGGTCTCTGGACAATCACCCTCGGCGGTGTGGCGTTTCTCTATCTGCCGATCGCAATCCTGGTGATCTATTCCTTTAACGCCTCCCGGATGAATGCCGTGTGGCGCGGGTTTACCCTGGATTGGTATCGCAGCCTCTTTGCGGGGGTGACGGAAAGCGGCGTGGATGTCACCAATGCCCAGATTTGGGATGCGGTGTGGAATAGCCTTTGGGTGGGGGGCGTTTCAACGGTGGTGGCGACGGTGTTGGGGACGTTGGTGGCGTTGGCTCTGGAGCGATTCCGGTTTAAGGGGCGCAATGTCCTCGAAGGGCTCCTCTTTTTGCCGATTATCATCCCTGATATCACCATGGGGATTTCGCTGCTGGTGCTGTTTAGTCTGCTGTTCCAACTGGTGCAAACGGTGACGGGGGTGCGGCTGGTGTTGGATCTCAATACGGTGATGATCGGCCATATTACGTTCAATATTTCCTATGTGGCGGTGACGGTGCGATCGCGCATTGCCGAGCTTGACCCCGCCCTCGAAGAAGCCGCCATGGATCTCGGTGCGAATGAATTGCGCACCTTTTGGCGGGTCACCCTACCGCTGATCTTCCCCGGCATCCTCAGCGGGGCGCTCCTGGCGTTTACCCTGTCCCTCGATGACTTTGTGATCACCTTTTTCACCGCTGGGGTGGGATCAACGACGCTCCCCGTGTTTGTCTACGGCATGATCAAGCTCTCGGTCACCCCAGCGATCAATGCCATTTCCACATTGATGCTGTTGGCTTCGTTGTTAATTGTGATTCTATCTCTCGCGCTCCAACGTCGATAAACTTATAATGAATAAGCCAGATTGATAGAGTAATTCAATTGGCGATCGCCTTAGTTGATTATCCATGAGGGATTACGGGTTATGAAACGATTGCTTGTCTTTGTGCTCCTCTTTTTGTTTGGAGTCACAATGCCGATTGGCTGTGCTGCCAACAGTCCAGAGACGGCTGATGGGGGGAGTACGGGAAATGGAGCAAGCGAAAATGTTCTCAGCATCTACAACTGGTCTACCTACATTGATCCTGACGTGATCACCCAGTTTGAAAAAGAATTTGATGCGACCGTGCAATACGACACCTACGAAAGTAACGATGCCTTGCTCGCCAAAATTCAACCCGGTAATCCTGGTTACGACATTATTGTGCCCACGGAAGATTTTGTCGAAAGTATGGCTGCTGAGGGGTTACTCGCAGAACTCAACAAAGAGAATATTCCCAACTTAAAAAATGTTGATCCCCTCTTTCTCGATAAAGCCTTTGATCCGGGAAATCGCTATAGTGTGCCCTATCAGTGGGGCACGATCGGCATTGGCTATGACATCGAAGCCACAGGAGAAGAAGTCACCAGTTGGGCGCAAATTTTCGACGCGAAATATGCCGGACAAGTGGCATTGATGGAAGATTCCCGTGCCATGCTCGGCGCAGTTTTAATCGCCCTGGGCAAAGATCCCAACACCACCGATCCCGTTGACTTGCAAGCGGCGGTTAACTACATCATT
>CAZCWE010000086.1:6205-12134 GCA_964502285.1 uncultured Spirulina sp.
AAAACAAAGAAGTGGTGGCCACCTTTGCCCCCGATACGGGTCAAGATTTGCTTAATCAAGGGGAAGTGGCGATCGCGGTCGAATGGAACGGCGACATCTTCCAAGTCATGGAAGAAAATGAAAACATCCGCTACATCATCCCCGACGAAGGCACGATTGTGTGGGTGGACAACATGGCGATTCCTAAAGACGCGCCCAACCAGGCACTGGCTGAGCAGTTCATTAACTTCATCCTTGAGCCGGAAGTGAGCGCGAAAATCTCTGCCTATGTCCAGTTTGGTAGTCCCAACAAAGCCGCAATCGATCAAGGTCTGATCCCCGCAGAAGATCTGCAAAATCCGGGCATTTATCCTGCGGCGGAAACCTTCGCCCGCTTGGAATATGCCCAAGATATTGGCGAAGCGACCCAACTCTATGATGATGCCTGGACTGAGTTGAAAGTAGCTGTGGGTCAGTAATCTTGACTCTGGCGAGAGGGGCGATCGGTTGCGCGATCGCCCCTCACCCCCCGACCCTATCCACCACCGCCCCCCTCCGGTTCCCACCCTACCATCAGCATTGCACCGAGCGAGGATAAATTGATGAATCATGCGATTGAACTGGTCAACATCTCGAAGCGGTTTCGAGGGCAACATAACCGCGATTTTCTAGCCATTGATCAGTTGAATTTGCAGATTCACGAAGGTGAATTTTTTTCCCTGCTGGGGCCCTCTGGATGTGGAAAAACAACCTTGTTACGGATGATTGCCGGGTTTGAAACGCCGACGGATGGCGACGTGCTCATTCATGGCGAAGCGATGCGCGATCGCCCCGCCTTCCATCGCCCCGTCAACACCGTCTTCCAAAACTACGCCCTCTTCCCCCACCTCACCGTCGCCGAAAACGTCGCCTTCGGCCTCGAAATGGACAACCTCCCCAAAGCCCAAATCCGTTCCCGCGTCGGCGATGCCCTCGCCCTCGTCAAACTCAACGGCCTCGAAAATCGCCGCCCCCGCCAACTCTCCGGCGGCCAACAGCAGCGCGTCGCCCTCGCCCGCGCCCTCGTCAAAAAACCCCAAGTCCTCCTCTTTGACGAACCCCTCGGCGCCCTGGATCTCAAGCTCCGCAAGGCGATGCAGCTTGAACTCAAACACATGCAGCAACAGGTGGGCATCACCTTCGTCTACGTCACCCACGACCAAGAAGAAGCCCTCACCATGTCCAACCGCATCGCCGTGATGTCCGACGGTCACATCCTGCAAGTGGGCACACCCACGGAAATCTATGAAGAGCCGAACTGCCGGTTTGTGGCGGACTTCATCGGTGAAAGTAACTTCCTCGTCGGCCAAGTCATTGAACAATCCATGGGCGGTATTGTCGCCCTCATTGACGGTGAGCTGACTCTCTCTGTCCCCTACGAGCCTGAAATTCCCGTCGGCAAAATCATTACCCTCGTGATCCGCCCGGAAAAAGTCACCATCCACCCCGACACCGGCGGCGAAAATCTCGGCCTGCGCGGCACGATCAAAGAAGTGGTCTATATCGGCACAGACACCCGCTTCGTCATTCAACTCACCTCCCGCAGCGAACTGATCGTGCGCCGCCAAAACATCCACCACGGCAACCTCGACACCTTCACCGTCGGCGAACCCGTCCAAATCCGCGTTGCCCCTAACAGTATCCGCGTCCTCGAAGAAGGCTCGCTGCGCCCCGACATTACCCAAGACGCGATCAATACTCCCCCCAAATCGGTGTGATCTCAGGTCAGCGATCGCAGGGCCGGAAACTTTGCGCCTAAAGCTAAGTTTTTTGCATCTGAGGCCAAAGCAGTTTAAGCATAAATCACGATAATGGAGATCAGCTCTAAAGCGTCATTTTTGAGCGATCTTCACTGGTTTGCTGGCATGAATGTCGCAACAAAAACCTATCGTATTCAGCCTGTATCACGTCGGTTTTAACGCAGCGAAGATCGAAACGTTTCATTCATCGCAATCACCCCCATCTCAATTCATCGCAACACGGGGCTTGAGTGAGTCTCTTGCTGTGTTGAAGTGTCGCTGAGATGGGGGCAAAAATGACCCGTTTCAATCTGTCTCATCAGGCAATCTATCGCAACACTCGATCCACTTTTACAATTTTTGACTGCTATGAAACGCCCATTCTTGACTTGTTTGATCACAGCGACCCTGTTGACCGCGACGATCCACCCCTTTGTTGCTCAGGCGCGGCCGCCATTGCCGCCGCCGCCGTCGGGAGAGAATGCACCCTCTGTAGACCTCTCCATTGACGAGATCACGGCGTTGATGACTGAAGTGGAAGCGCGTTTGGATTTGACGGACAGCCAAAAAAGTCAGTTTCAGATGCTGGGACTGGAAATTTTGACAGAGAGTGATTTGTTCTCGCCAGCGCAATTGCAAAGTATGGTGGCGAGTGTGCAAGCGGGGGGTTCACCGTTTGATGCCCTGAGTGGGATGGATTTATCCCCGGCCACGATTCGGCAGGTAGGGGGTCAGGTGATTCCCTATTTTGTCCGTGCGCAATCGATCTTCACCGATGAGCAAAAATCAGAGTTGCGCGACATGGTGAGCGATCGCCTCGGCGATCCGCCATTCCCCCCGCGTTAGATCAGGTGAGTTTTGCGGCTTGGTCTCCCTTGGGGGTGCTAGGCGGGCAACCCCCAGCGCATGCTGATATCAAGCCAGGGCGATCGCGTAATCGTGGCGCTGCTGGAAATGAAATCAACGCCGGTTTCTGCCACAGCGCGGATCGTGGCGAGGGTGATATTCCCGGAGGCTTCGATTTGGATGCGGGGATTGGCGGCGCGGATTTGGTTAACCGCGTCGCGCATCTCGGCGGGGGTCATGTTGTCGAGCATGATGATGTCGGCCTGGTGGGCGATCGCTGCCTCAATTTCCGCCGGGTTTGTCGTTTCCACTTCAATTTTTAACGGGTAGGGCATGGCGGCGCGAACCTGAGCGATCGCCGCACCGATGCCCCCCGCCGCTGCAATGTGGTTATCCTTCAACATCACCGCATCATCTAACCCCATGCGATGGTTCACCGCGCCGCCCACCTGGCTGGCATATTTTTCCAAAATCCGCAGGCCGGGCGTGGTTTTGCGCGTATCTACAAATTGGGTGGGTAGATCGGCAATGTGCGCCACATAGGCCGCTGTGGCGGTGGCAATCCCGCTCAGGTGCATCACCAGATTGAGCGCCACCCGTTCCCCGGTGAGCAAGGCTCCCGGCGTGGCGGTGAATTCGCTCAACACGGTTCCCGTCGGGCAAGGGTCGCCATCGTTGCAGTGTGTTCGGGTTTGACTCTGGGGGTCGAGCAAGGAAAACACCCGTGCGGCCACCGCTAGACCCGCCACCACGCCGTCGGCTTTGGCGATCCAATGGGCGGTGGTGGGGGGGGCGGTCGGGGGAAACAGGGCCGCAGTGGTGCGATCGCCCCGACCAATGTCTTCGCGCAACCACTGCGCCAACAACGGATCAAGCACAACCCAAGGCGGTAACACAGCAACCATAATCGTCATCATTCGTTTTTAGGACTACTGAAATTATGGATCTGTGATGTTCCGCTGTGCAGGATTGGGGCTTATTTCGTGAGCATGATGTGGATGCCGTCCCATTCGGCGGGGGGTGGGGTTTCGAGGTAACGATCGCACCGATGCAGATACATATTCACCGGGCGATCGTGGGGGCGGAGTTCGGCGGCCTGTTGGAAGGCGGCGATCGCAGCTTGAAAATCGCGGCGGAGGTAATGGGTGCGACCGCGATGGAATCGGTCTAAAAACGCCTCCAGATGGGGATCAAGGTGATTCGTGCGATAGTCGATCACTTCATAAATCGGCACAGCCTTACTCTTGCCCTTCACCCGTGTCACATCCAGTTCGCGCACAATGAGGCGATCGCGCCCCCCACAGGCCAGATAGGTCGAGTCGCTAATCAAAATATCGCAGCCGTATTCCTTCGTGAGACTCTCTAGGCGCGAACTAAGGTTTACCCCAGCCAAGCGTGATTTTCCTGCAACGGCAGCGGCGCACCAAACACCGCCATCAACGCATCGCCAATGAATTTATCCAGCGTGCCGCCATGGTCAAACACCGACTCCACCATCGTTTCAAAATAACTGTTCAGCAACGCCACCACCTTCGTCGCCTCCAGATTTTCCGTCAGGGTCGTATAGCCGCGAATATCAGAAAACAGAATGGTCACATCCTTGCGTTCGCCAATCATTAAAAAGTCATCCCCGGCCGCCATCACCTGATCCGCCACGCTGGGGTTCATGTAGCGGTAGAGCGTCGATTTCATTCGCTTTTCCATGCTGATGTCTTCGAGAATCACCAAGCCGCCGCGCACATCACCTTCGGGATTGGTGAGGGGATTGACAGTTAAATTGACGCTGCGCTCAAAGGGTTTGAGGTCGGGATAGTTAGAGGTGATGTATTGATCGGGGGTACAGAGAGGATCATTCCAGAGCACATAGGTGTCGGGCTGCTCCGGGAGGGGAATGGCGAGGACGGAATTGAGTTCACCGAGGGAGCGACTGGTAGCGATCGCCGCTCGGATCGTCTGTTCCGGGACATAATGTTTTGCCCCTTGGCGCAAACTATCAATCAAGCGGAATTGCAAATGATCAATGGGGAAAATATCCCAGGCAAAACGCCCCACTAATTTGTATTCCCACAGGGGCCGAATTTTCTCATCGTGGAGTTGCTCCGGCAGCAGTCCGAGCAGTTCCAAGGCCGCATCATTAATCGTGACAATTCGCCCCTCTAAATCCGTCGAAATCACCGCATCCGACAGGCTTTGAAGCATATCTTTTTGGTATTGTTTTTCGGTTAATACCGTTTCAAAGAGTTTGGCATTTTCCAAAGCAATCCCCGCTTGGATATTAAACGCCTGCATAAACTCTTCATCGGAACTGCTAAAACTGCCGTCATTTTCTTTATTAATCAACTGCGTCACTGCAATCAATTCGCCGTTGGAATTAAATACCGGCATACAGAGAATGCTTTGGGTGTAATACCCGGTGCGGCGATCGGTAGACGGGTCAAAGCGGGAATCTTGATAGGCATCGGGAATATTGACGATCTGGCCCGTGGAGGCCACATAACCGGCAATGCCCCGATTGGCGGGGATACGAATTTCCAGGGTATCCGTACCGTCAGCGGTGGCGACTTTGCTCCAGAGTTCGTTGGTTTCTCGACTGAGCATGAAGAGGGTGCTGCGATCGGCTTTCATCAGGCGGCGGGCTTGCTCCATCACTGATTTCAACGTGGCATCGAGATCCAAGCTTTGGCCCAAACTGGAGGTGGCTTTCAGCAGTGCCGCCGCGCCCCGTTGATTCCGAGCCGCGAGATAGAAGGATTGGCAGGTTTCGAGAATAATCCCAATCGAGTCGGCAAAGTCGCGAAACCGTTGCTCATCCTCGGCATCAAACACCTGACCATCCACTTTATTGATCAGTTGCACCACCGCCACCACTTGATCGGTGCTGCTGATGATCGGCATACAGAGCATGGTTTCTATGGTGTAGCCCGGAATCATGTCAACTTCCGGGCTGAATTGCGGATGGTCGGTGGTGCTGGTGATGTTGAGGGTTTCTTTGGTGGCGGCCACATGGCCGGGAATGCCGACGTTGAAGGGGAGACGGAGGTGGCGAGAGTCGGCTTGGTCGGTGTCGTCGAGTTTGGCCCAGAGTTGACCGGCTTCGCTGTCTACGAGGAAGATCAGGGTGCGATCGGCTTCGAGAATTTGGCCGATTTTGAGGGTAAAGGCATCCATGACCTGCTCTAGCATGGTTTCTAGAGCTTCGTTGTTGATCATGTCCAAGGCCCGCAGGAATTGCTGAAATTCAGCGGTGATGAAGTCGAGCAGGCAGATGAATTCGTTGATCGAGAGGTCTTTAACGCGATCGGTGAGGATGCTGGTGCGGTTCAACT